>JBAVUZ010000821.1:0-8769 GCA_049697035.1 Candidatus Angelobacter sp.
CTGCCACCCTGGGCGACACGCTGCACATCTTCCGCGTGTTCGATTCCCTCAAGGGCGGGAATGTCGTCATGCACAATTCGACGGTCGATGGAACCACATGGAGCGGTTGGGCCGTGGTCGAGGGCGGCATCCATCCCGAAGAACTGCCGGGGACCGACCCGCTCGATGTGGCAGCGACGGTATTCCGCAACCGTGTCTATCTCGCGTCGCGATGGAAAAGACTCGCGGATGAAACGGCGGCGACGACCATTGCCGTGAATTTCAGCAGCGACGGCGAGAACTGGTGCTGCTGGCGAGTTCCCGAGTCGACTGCCAAACCTCTGGTCGACTACGCTGCGTCCGCCGAGTCACCCTTCCTGCTCATACCAAATGCACCCCCTGGACTGGCAGTCGTGAACAACCACCTTTATATTCTGGCTCCACGGGCCTTTGTGGGCGGCCCGAACAACGTGTGGGCGTACTGACAGGTCGAGCGGACGGCCACCCTTTCGTCCACGACAAGACCGTAATGTCCCGTGGCGGTGCCGCCGGAAGCGGCCGCGATTTTGAGCATAAGCAGAGAGAAGCGTTGAAGACAAATCTCCGACGTTCCCTCAATCAGCAACTTACAGCGTACTAGTTAACACAGATCAAACCGATTGCGGCCACTTCGCGCTACCAGCCCCTGATCTTGAGGGTAGAGGCTTAGGGATTACGAGGAAGCAGAGCGGGAGTGCTGGCTCAACCGGAACAATCCGGCACAGCAAATACCAGATAAACGGAGCAGTGTGGCTGGCAACAACAGCTGGCAACATTTCAATTGTTTTTGCTCTGTTTTCCGCTATTATCATGGATGTTCGGCAAGAGTCATCTGGAATACTGGAGCCGGACTAAATCTTAGAAAAGAGAGGAGCTTACAGATACGCTCCAGCCACTCTAGGAATACCCAGGAACTGACGTTCATCTGCCTCTGGATCAGCATATCGGGGTTCGAATCCCTGGGGGGCAGCCAAATAACCGCTTCAGCTTCAGTACTTTGCACGTCGTCCGAAAACCCTTCTTCCGATTCCCTGCTCTGCGTTTGCGTCCTGTTTGCGTCTGTTGCCGCCACTTTTTTGGGAGTGCTATCCAGAGTGTCAATCCAAGCTACGTTTTCTCCGGGAATCAGATGGCCATAAATGTCAATTGTGATCTGAATGCTACGGTGCCCCATCTGCTTTTGAACGTAGGCAGGAGAAACTCCGGCCTGAATCAGCAGGGATCCGAACGTGTGGCGCAGATCATGAAAGCGGAATTTCCGAAGCCCAGCTTGCTTCGCACGGAGGTATCAGACGCCCGGATAGACAGGACATAGCACCCGTGTGCTCCTTAGGACGGAGGTATTGGCACCCGGATGAACAGGACCTTAGCACCCGTGTACTGTTGTTGGCCGCGGCAGTCTGCACAATACTCAGTGATGT
The DNA here is from genome assembly GCA_049697035.1 of Candidatus Angelobacter sp. Classification (GTDB taxonomy): domain Bacteria; phylum Acidobacteriota; class Terriglobia; order Terriglobales; family Acidobacteriaceae; genus Angelobacter. Next base: position 1,440 of record JBAVUZ010000821.1, read on the forward strand.
CGGAGAACGACTGTCTAAGAGCTGCGTGGGAGTACAGAGATGAAAAATAGAGCGCATTTATCGGTTGTGAGTGCTCTGGTGCTGGCGTTATCGTTTGTGGCTCTCTCGGGATTGCATGCTGCGCCGCTGCAGGGAAACAAGAGCGCCGAACGGACTGACGGCAAGAAGACGGAACAGAAAAGCGCCGCTGCCACTCCTGACCAGCGGCAGATGAGGGACCTGGACGAACAGGTTCAGCAGACCAAATCAGACGTCCTCAGCATTGCGGCGGAGCTGAACCAGCTGGAAGAAAAACTGCTGTACCCGTCAGGGACGCAGGTCGCGATCTTCGTCGCGTTGGCCAAAGGCGACGAGCTGCGCCTCGATGCCGTTCGGCTCCAGATCGACGGTCAGCTGGTTGCGCACTACATCTATAGCGCCAAGGAGCTCGAGGCACTGCGCAAGGGCGGCGTGCAACGGATCTACGTCGGCAATGTGGCCACCGGAGACCACAAGCTCAACGTGCTTGTCGACGGCAAGCTTAAGAGCGGCTCGGACTTCAACCGCACCGAGCACTTCACGTTCCATAAGGAAGTTAAGCCAAAGCTGGTGGAGCTGACAGTGGCCGGGCCGGACGCCGGCAGCTCCCCGATCACGCTTGGGGAGTTGTAATTGATGCGAGCGACTCGCCGCATAATCGGACTGGGCTTAGCCCTGGTAATGGCTGCTGCTCCCGCCTTGGCTGGAAGCGACAAGCCGGCTGGGCAAGAGAAGCCGTCTGGAAAGGAGAAGCCGTCTGCGAATCAGAAGGACGACTTCTTTTTCGACGAAGCGTTCTATCACGCCTACCAGGGCCAGTATTTTGAAGCAATCCAGCGGCTCGACACTGAACTCGCACAGTACCATCGGCTGGACGATCCCGGACTCGATACGCTTCACCGCAACATCGGTGAGGCCGAATTCTCGGTCGGCGATTTTGAGCTCGACTACCGCATGCACTACAAAGCTGGGCGTGCCATTAAGAGGGTGCTTGAAGGCGCCGTCGATGAAGCCGTACGGAACGAAGCCGCTTTCAGGCTCGCCCGCATTCACTTCCAGAAAGACCAGCTTGACGATGCACTGCAGGCTCTGGGAAGGATCCAGGGCACCGTGCCCGCAAAGATAAAGAACGATGTCGAGTTTTTGCGGGCGAATATCTATATGGCCACAGACAAGCCGAACGAGGCCATCGAAGTCCTCAATCAGCTGCAGAACGATCCGAGCCTCGTCGGGTTTGTCGCTTACAACCTCGGAATCGCTCAATTGCAGGCCGGTAAACAACAAGAGGCGGTGGAGCAACTGAACAAGGCAGGACAGCTTCCAGCAGATGATCCCGCCGGGCTCGCGATCCGCGACAAGTCCAACCTGGTGCTTGGTTCCCTCCTCTTCGAATCGGGCAACTTTGAGCGGGCAAAACAGGCACTCGATCGCGTCCGGCTCGATGGACCGTTCTCTAACGAAGCGCTGCTGCGGGCTGGCTGGGCCGACACCTCGTCCAAACAGTTTGACCGTGCGCTCGTTCCCTGGAATATTTTGGCTGATCGTGAGCCGACGGATGTCGCGGTCCAGGAAGCCCTGCTTGCCGTGCCGCACACTTATGCCGACCTGAAACTATACGGTCGCGCCGCGCTCACCTATGGTCACGCGCTCGAGGTGTACAGCAACCAACTCGAAAAGATAGACGCATCCATCAATAGCATCAAGGAAGGGCGGTTTCTCAAGGCCCTGATTCGCGAGGAGAGCCGGGAAGACCAAACCTGGGTCATCCGCTTGCGCGGCCTTCCCGGTGCGCCGGAAACGTTCTACCTGATGGCGCTCATGGCGTCTCACGACTTCCAGACCGCGTTGCACAACTACCTTGACCTCGAGGACCTCCGGGCGAAGCTCGTGGGCTATCAAACCAGCCTTGAATCTTTCGACGATATCATCCGGCTGCGTAAACAGAACTACGAGCCGCTGCTGCCGGAGATCGACGCCAAGTTTCGCGAGCTGGATTCGCGGATGCGCGTGCGGCTCCAGCAGCGCAAGCAATTCGACGATCGCTTGCACGCCATGCTTACCGCGCCTCGGCCGGATTATCTGGCAACCACGGACGAACGGATCGCCAGCGAGCGCATCGCACTCATTGAAAAGCAGCTCGGCCACTCAGACAGTCCAGAATCACTCGCGCTTCGGCAGCGCCTGGCCCGTCTGCGCGGTGTACTTACGTGGCGCGTGGAAACCGAGTACCCCCAGCGGCTCACCGCGGCATTTGAGCACCTCAACGACTTGAATACCCAGGTCGACGCTCTCAATCAGCAGCACGAGGCGTTCGTCAGGACGAGGCAGGAGGCGACGCACAGTTATGTTGGATACGATGCCCAGATTGCACAGCTCCGTAAACGCGTTGGCGGAGCGTTAAAGAATGTCGATCTCTTGATGGCGCGGCAGGGAGAGATGATCGAGAATGTCGCCATTAATCAGCTTGAGGCTCGCCGTGAACGCCTGGTGGCGCAGCAGATCCAGGCTCGCTTCGGCGTCGCCGATAGCTACGATAGAGCTTCGCGCGCCCAGTCTGGCGGAGGAGGACGCTGATGCTTCGCCGCGCAATTCCGATCGTGGTTGTGTCGGCTTTCCTCGGCGGCTGCACCGCCCATCACAAGCCGGTTAACAGGCAGGGTACGCTGGCTGATCTGCAAAAAGTGGCTCCGGACGTGAAGGACGCGGATACGAAGCAAAGCGTCGATCAGGCCATGCAGCAATACCGGAAATTTCTCGAGGAATCACCGGAGACCCCGATGACGCCCGAGGCAATCCGGCGTCTCGCGGATCTGGAACTGGAGAAGGAGTACGGCATACACACAGGCGAAGGCAAGCCCAAGCCGATGCCGGCTCCAGAGTCCGCTAAGGCTCCTGCCAACAAACCGACTGGCACGCCCAATAAGGCTGGCGCGGTTGCGAAAGCGGGCCGTGGGGAATCCGATCAGGAATTTGAGCGGCGCACAACTGCGGAGAGCAAGATCCCGGCAAGCAGCAATAGTGCCGCCACGACGACGGAAGTGCCAGGCGCTGACGCAGCTCCCAAAGGGCCTCTCGAGGCGATCGCGCTCTATAAAAAGCTGCTCAAGGAGTATCCCCAATATAAGGATAGCGACCAGGTCCTCTACCAGATGGCGCGAGCGTATGACGAACTCGGCCGCACTGAAGAGGCCATGCAAACCATGGAGCTCGTGATTCGCGCGAATCCGAATTCCGTGCATTTCGACGAGGTGCAGTTCCGGCGGGGCGAGTACTTCTTTACTCGCAGAAAATTTCGCGATGCAGAGAACGCCTATTCAGCGATTACCAACCTGGGCACCCGTTCCTCATACTATGAGCTCGCTCTATATAAGCTCGGCTGGACGTTCTACAAGCAGGACCTATACGAAGAAGCCGTGCAAAATTACATGGCGCTGCTCGACTATAAGGTCTCGACCGGCTACAACTTCGATGAGAAGCATGAGAAAGAGGACGAACGCCGCGTCGCCGATACGTTTCGAGCGGTCAGCCTGAGCTTCATGAATCTCGGCGGGCCGGATGCGGTCCAGCAGTACTTCACCAGCACCAAGAGCCGATCCTATGAAGACCGCGTCTACAGCAATCTTGGCGAGTATTACCTGGCGAAACTGCGCTACGATGACGCGGCAAAGACATACAACGCTTTCATAACGCTCCATCCTTTCCACCCTGCTGCCCCACGTTTCAGCATGCGCGTGGTGGAAACGTTCACCAAAGGCGGATTTCCCAAGCTCGTTCTGGAGTCGAAGCGGGACTTTGCCTCCAAGTATGGACTGCAGGCGGAATACTGGCGGCATAACAAGCCAGAAGATTTGCCGGAGGCGATCGCTTACCTGAAGGCGGACCTGAAGGACCTGGCGACGCATTACCACGCTGAGTATCAAAGCTCTCAGGAAGCGAACGAGAAGCTGGCGAATTATCACGAAGCTCTTCGCTGGTACGGCGACTATCTCAACTCCTTCCCGAAGGACGCGGAATCGCCGACAATCAACTACCGGATGGCTGACCTTCTCTTTGAGAACAAGGATTTCGGCGAGGCGGCCAAACAGTACGAGCGCACGGCCTACGGATATCCGGCAAACGCTCAGTCGCCAGCCGCGGGTTACGCCGCAGTCTACGCATATCGCGAGCAACTGAAGGTCGTACCCAAAGAGAATCTGGATGCCGTCAAACACCATACGGTCGCAAGCTCGATCAAATTCGCCGACACGTTCCCGACCCACCCACAGGCCGCAGCGGTTCTGGGAGCGGCTGCCGATGATCAATACGAGATGAAGGATTTTCGCGCCGCCGTGGGCTCCGCCCAGCGCGTCATCGATAAATATCCGGGCGCGGAAATGCGCATCAGACGCTCCGCATGGATTGTGGTCGCGCACGGCTCGTTCGAACTCGCCGCGTACCCGCAGGCCGAAAAAGCCTACACGCAGGTGCTGGCGGTCACGCCGGAGAGCGATGCGTCGCATGCCAAGTTCGTTGACAACCTGGCGGCCTCCATCTACAAGCAGGGTGAGATTGCAAGGGACGCGAAGGACTATCGTGCCGCCGCGGATCATTTCCTGAGGATTCGCACGGCAGCACCTACTTCCACAATCCGTGCAACGGCTGAGTACGACGCAGGCGGCGCGCTGATTGAGTTGAAGGACTGGAAGGCCGCCGCGGGTGTGCTCGAAGCTTTCCGCAGCACCTATCCCAAGCACAAAATGGCGGGCGAGGCCACCAGACTGATCGCACGCGCCTACCGGGAGAGCGGCGAGTTGTCGCACGCCGCTGGGGAGTACGAGCGACTGGCATCGGAGTCCACAGATGAAGCAGTGCGCAGGGAGTCGCTGCTCGTGGCAGGCGATCTCTACCAGCAGTCCAATGCAAATGACAAAGCGCTGATTGCTTACCAGCACTACGTCACAGATTTTCCGAAGCCGCTCGAAGCAGCCGTCGAGACCCATTTCAAGATGGCTGAAATACACAAAGGAGCGCACGACGACTCTCTTTATCAGAAGGAGCTGGCGGAAATCGTACGCATTGACGGCGCTGCCGGACCTGAAAGGACTGGCCGTACCCGCACGCTCGCGGGCCGCTCAGCGCTGGTTCTGGCGGAGCAGCTCTATCAGGCTTGCGTGGCTGTAAAGCTGCGGCAACCGTTCGAGACCAGTCTGAAGGAAAAACGGCAGCGCATGGACGCCACCATCAAGACGATGAGTGGGCTGGTGGATTATCAAATCGCCGATGTGACGGCAGCCGCCACGTTTTACATGGCCGAGACTTATTTCGATTTCAGTCGCGCACTGAAGGAATCGGAGCGCCCCGCCGATATGAAGGGTGCGAATCTGGAAAAGTTTGAGGCGGACCTCGATGAGGCAGCGTATCCGTTCGAGGACAAAGCCATCAAGGTACACGAGAAGAACATGGAATCACTGCACGCCGGCGTCTTCAACACATGGACTGAGAAGAGTCTCAGCAGGCTCGCCGAGATGGTGCCGGGCCGCTACGCGAAAAACGAAATGAGCAGCGGCTTCATCGGCGCTATTGACCGTTACGTGTACCAATCGCCGTTAGCGCAGGCTGCGATCCAGGCAGCGGCATTGAGCAATGCCAGCACAACGCCAACCAACGGCGGTACAGCGTCGACCAATGGCGGCACGGCACCGAACAATACCAGCACGACGCCAAGCAACGGCGGCACGACGCCGAGCAATACGGGCCAGACGACGCAACCGGCGCCGGGAGCTGGCACAACGCCGAGCAAGCCGGACGCAACACACCCGGCACCGATGGCGGCGAACCAAGGAACGGTGAAAAATGCCAATCCGCAATAAGACTCGATGGCTAAAAGCGATTTGCCGCGCGACACCGTGGCTGGCCCTGCTCTTCGTCCTAGGCTGCGTACCGGATGCTGAACGCGCGACGACCGCTAAGTCGGCCAAGACGAATCTGCCGCCACCACCACCGCCGCCGGCAGCGCTTCCGGACTTCGTGAGGGATGCAAATGGGGTCACGATTACGCAGGAGACGCCGGTGCCGGTCGAAGTGCGCGCCGAATACGACGAGGCATTGCGCATGCTCGGAGCGGCGCAATACGATCGCGCTATCGTGTTGCTGGTCAAGGTGACCGAACAGTCCCCCACAACAGCGGCAGCGCACATCAACCTTGGCATTGCATACGCCCGCACCGGCGACCTGGACCACGCCGAAGCCAGCCTGAGCAAGGCGCTGGAATTGAATCCACACCACCTCGCCGCCTACAACGAGCTCGGCCTGGTGCAACGGCGCAAGGGAGAGTTTGCGAAGGCGCGCGCCAGTTATGAGGCGGCGCTGGCGCAGTTCCCTGACTTCCACTATGCGCACAGGAACCTGGCCATCCTGTGCGACCTGTATCTGGGGGATTACGCGTGCGCACTGGAGCATTACCAGGCATACAGCCGGCTTGCTCCGGATGACACTGAGGTCCTGAAATGGATTGCCGACCTTCGAAAACGCACGAGCAAAAAGGAGAAGTCATGAAGGGATATCTGCTGCTTGTGTTGCTGGTGGCGACGAGTGTCGCCGCCCAGACTGACAAAACGCCGGATAAAAAGACGGAAGCCGAACCAGCCGCCGCTGCCACAAAGAAGCACGTAAAGACGGACGCAATGAAGGGACAGAAGCAAGCGCCGGCAAAAACGAAACCAACTCCGGAAGGAACCGCAGAAAAGACAGAGACGAAAAAGCAACCGGGACAGGCTGAAGTGGCGCAGGCAAAGACGGAAGCAGGACCGGAGGAAGAGCCCCAGGCACAAGCGGACCAAGATCCGAAGTTGACCTCCGTCCCGGGAGGAAAGGCGCTGGGTATGTCCATTCTGGGCAATCAGGAAGCGCCCACGTCGCTGGTCATCGTGCCATGGAAGAGCTCTGAAGTTGGCCGCGCGACTGGCATCTCACCGATGCTCGACGACTCCAGGCAGCCCGTAGACAAGGAAGTTTTCATGCGGGAGCTGCGCTATTACGAGATAAGGTCAGAAAAGAAGCCGTGAGCCGTTTGCGTTTCGCTGATTTTTAGAAACAACCGAGAGATTAGCTGCAGGCTGTTCATTTGGGACGCGTGCCTGCCTTCAAAGGCGAGATTCTCGATGATGGGTCCATTCATGACCATCATCTTGATCCGCGAATCTGCCCATAAAAACTCTTAGAGAATCCTTAAGCATCTGTTCCCGCTCGCCATGTCCCATCAGCTCTTCCTTCTGAACGTCGATCGGAAATGAAAGCTCTGTTCCGGCTGTCATTCCCTGTCTGATAATGATTA
>JBAVUZ010000822.1:0-2623 GCA_049697035.1 Candidatus Angelobacter sp.
CCATGGCGCTCTTGTGGCTTTTGCCGGCGGAGCAGATTGATCCCCGCAACGGAGTTTTCGGCGGCATCAGCTTTGGCTCAGCCGCGCTGGGGATTGCGTGGTTTGGAATGCTGGCGGCGTTGCTGGTGACGGTCGGCAACGCTGGAGGTGTGGGCGCGACCGTTGCCGGAGTGGCGCGGATACCATTTGTCGCCGGAATCGATCATTACCTGCCCGCGTATTTCGGCAAGATCCACCCCAAGTGGAAGACGCCATATATTTCCATCCTGATTCAAGCTGTGATCTCGGCGGCGATCCTGGTGCTTTCACAGATCAACGCCACGGTGATTGGCGCGTATCAATTTCTGGTTTCAATGTCGGTGATTCTCTATTTCATCCCGTTCCTTTATATGTACGCGGCGGCCATCAAGCTGGCGCATCGTGCTGACCGCGCCGATGGGCACGCTGTGCTGGTCCCGGGCGGCATGCCGGGAATCTGGATTGCCGGCTCACTCGCGTTTCTGATTACGCTGGGTTCCATGGTGCTGGCGGCGATCCCGCCCGGCGGAGAGAACAAAGTTCTATTTGAAGCAAAACTTGTTGGCTGTACGGCAGCGTTCGTCGGCACAGGGCTGGTGCTTTACTGGCGCGGCGCAAGAAAAAAACGCGCAGCCGGCCTGTAATGCATTCGGATTCGCGGCTGTAACGTCCTTTGCCACCAACTCATTCGTGCTAAGGTTCGATTCTGTTGAAACGAAGTGTCCATCCGCGATCACTAAGCATGCAGAGGCACGGCCATGGCATTGCAGCGCATCAGCGATCTTGACTTCAAGCAGGTCATCAGCGACCACGACGCACCTTATTTTCCATCGCCTCCACACTGGGAAGATGAGGTTCTTTACTTCATGCTGGTGGATAGATTTTCTGACGGCCAGGAAAAAGATTTTCTCGACGTGAATGGATTGCCGGTAAATTCCGGCAGCACGCCCATGTTCACCGCCGCGGATGCAGGCAACGCCATCGCCAATGCAGCCGACGCCGCGGCGTGGCGCGATGCGGGCGGAAATTTTGTGGGCGGCAACCTGCGCGGGCTCGCATCCAAGATGGGCTACCTGCGCAGGCTGGGCGTGACCGCCATCTGGCTTAGCCCGGTCTTCAAGCAGGTCAATGCCGATAACAGCTACCACGGTTACGGCATCCAGAATTTTTTTGACGTTGATCCGCACTTTGGCACGCGCGACGATCTCCGCAACATGGTCAGGACCGCGCATGAAAACGGCATTCGCGTGGTGCTGGACATTATCCTGAACCATACCGGCCAGGTTTTTGTTTACGACCCTGACCGCTATGACACTGTAGATGGCAACGGCAACCACTTCAAAGATCCGCGCTGGGACGGCAATCCGTACCGCGTAAAAGGTTTCAGAGACGCCACAGGCGCGCCCTCGCTGCCGTTCGCCGCCATTGACACAGTCGCCAATCCCGATGCCTTTCCCGATGCCGCTGTGTGGCCGTTGGAATTTCAGGACCCCACAAATTTCACGCAACACGGCCACATTAATAACTTCGACTATTTTCCAGAATTTCTGGATGGCGACTTCTTCACCCTCAAAGACCTGCACCACGGCACGCGCGTCATGGTCAACAACCAGGACCAGATTGACCAGTACATTGTTTCTCCCACGCTGGTGAACCTGTGCCAGGTTTATAAATTCTGGATCGCCTTTGCCGATCTTGACGGCTTCCGCATTGATACGGTCAAGCACATGGATCCCGGTGCAACGCGATTTTTTGCCGGAGTGATTCATGAGTTCGCCGAATCGCTGGGCAAGGAGAATTTTTATCTGATTGCGGAAATCACCGGCGGGCGCGAGCGCGCCTATGACACGCAGCAGGTCACCGGAGTGGACGCGGTGCTGGGCCTTGACGATGTGCAGGACAAGCTGGAATATCTGACCAAGGGCTATCGCAATCCCACGGATTATTTTGACCTGTTCCGCAACTCGCTGCAGGTGCGCGCGGACTCGCACGTTTGGTTTCGCGACAAGGTCGTGACCATGACGGACGATCATGACCAGATCCGCAAAGACGGCAACAAAGGCCGATTCTGCGCTGCCGACCGCGGCAGTGATCTACTGATTGCCATGCTGGGACTCAACGCAGCCACCATGGGCATTCCCTGTATTTATTACGGCACAGAGCAGGCTTTTGACGGCGCGGGCAGCGGCGATGGCTGCGACCGCTACATTCGCGAATCAATGTTCGGGGGAAAGTTTGGCGCGTTTCGCACACACGACCGCCACTTCTTCAATGAGCAGCATCCGGCTTATGTGGAATTAACCAAGATACTCGCGTTGCTGGAAAAAGAACCAGCCTTGCGGCGTGGCCGGCAGTTTCTGCGTGAGATTTCCGGCGACGGCACAAATTTTGGTCTGCCAACGGTGCCCGGCGGCCAGCTTCGCTCGGTGGTGCCGTGGTCGCGCATCTTTGTCGATGATGAACTTGTCTGCGCCATCAACACTGATCCGGACAATGCTCGCTCGGCCTGGGTCACGATCGACAATTCTCTCCATAGCGCGGGAGAGGAGATGACGTGCCTGTACTCTTCCGATAAGGCGCAGATCGGCCAGAGCGTAACGGTGGA
>JBAVUZ010000823.1:0-3393 GCA_049697035.1 Candidatus Angelobacter sp.
TTTACTCAAATACAACTCTCATATTTCATACACACTCTCATTTGTCAGCACTCGTGCGGAAGCGCGATGCCAACAAGAGGCACTCCGGTCAGGCCCTGGCCCCTTTCCAGAATTTCCTCTTCGTGACAATTCAAATGTAGCAGGTTGTTATGAAGACCCCACGGGTGATCGTTCTCTCTTTGGCATTTGTAAGCTGCACTCTTTGTCTTTCAGCGCAAATGGACCCATCGCTGCCCTCGCAATCGCCATTTTCCAATCAAGCGGGGATGAGAGGGAACAACTCCCCGTTTAGCTCCGCGCACGCGGACAATCGTTCTATCAGCGGCACGGTGCAGGATACGCAAAGCCACGGCTTGAAAGATGTGCGTGTTGAACTCTCGGACGCAAATGGCGTCGTGGTAGGCTCCACGTATACCGGTGTGTCCGGGCGCTTTGAGTTCAGCCGTCTTTCACCTGGAACATACACAGTGGTTGCCACGGCAGGCTTGCAGCAGACTTCTGAGCGTGTTGATGCCAGCAACTTCTCCAATAGCGTAAACGTTCGCATGCAGGGCGCGGGCAAGCCCACTGACGGAGTCGATGGTAATTCAATTTCAATTGCACAGTATCGTGTTCCCGCAAAAGCGCGTGAAGCCTATCGCAAGGCGCATGAGGCGGTGGAGAAAGGCAAGATGGATGATGCTCACAAGCACCTTGCCAGGGCGCTGGAACTCTGCCCCAATTATGCTGAAGCTCTTACGTTGCGCGGCGTGCTGGCGCTGAACCAGCAGGATTCTCAAGCCGCCATCGCAGACGTCGATAAAGCCATCCAGGCTGACGGCAACTATCCCATGGCTTATCTGGTCATGGGTTCCGCGTTAAACATGCAAGGGAAGTTTGACGAAGCTATCCGCAGCCTCCAGCGCGGCCAGTCTCTGGCCCCAAATTTTTGGCAGGGCTATTTTGAAATGGGAAAGTCGTATATCGGAAAGGCCGATTATCCTGATGCGCTGCGGCAGTTGGAGCGGGCGCAAAGTCTGGCTCCCGCGGACTATCCGCTAATTTCCTTGCTGCGCGCCCATGCGCTTCTGGCCATGAAGCAATTTCCTGAAGCCATGACAGCGTTGCAGGCCTACCTGCAAAAAGATCCTCAAGGGCCGAATAGTGAAAAGGCACGCAAAATGCTGGAACAGGCCCAGGCATACGTCGCCAGCAGGAAATAAAATTCAGGGATTTCGAATAACCACATCAGCCACCACGTTCGGGGTGGCTTTTGTTCTATCTGTTCACCACTCGATCCTGCGTAGCCGGCGGGGCTGCTGCCAGCATCAAGGGCTCTTCCGGAATGATGATCCAGGCGGCAATGTAAGCCAAAAGACCCACTCCTCCGCATATCACGCATACGGCCCACACAATGCGGATCAGCGTCGCGTCCAGGTCATAGTATTCTGCAAGTCCCGCGCACACACCCGCAATCTTGCGGCCCTGGCGGGGACGCACCAGCCGCTCACGGGCAATCACTCCTGCCACTCTCTTGCCGCAATAGGCGCAAAGGTTTGAATCGTCAGGGATTACTTTGCCACAGTAATTGCAATACATCTTTTCCTCCTCGCTTGAGCGCCTTAAGGTCAGGCCCCAAGACAGGTAAATCAACCAAGCCGCTCTAATCCATGATACGTATTCCGGGTCGTTTCGGTTCAATAGGAGTAATCTGAGCTTAAGTTTGGCAGAACTCCCGGATTTCTGCCGCTTGCTTGGGGAATCAGGGGGCTCTACTTAAGCAATTACCGGTTATTTGCCGTGGCTGCGGCTACGCAGGAGATTTCTCGCTTAAAAACGCGATTACCTCCGTAATAAGAAAGGCCCTAGCGGGTAAGGTTTCATGTGACCCCTTATCGGGCAGTTTACCTGATATCTTAGCCCGGTTAGACACGGTACAAACATCTTGCTCCCCCGCATCCCGAACGATAAGGATACGGAAGACAAAATTATGACCAGACCGCTCAAGCCAGTCAAAGAGTTCTATACGGAACCCGAGGCCGCTGGCTACCTCAACATCCCTTTAAACGAGCTTTACACGCTCCTGGACGAGTACATATTCAACGACGGCAGCCCTCGCCCGCAGGACCTTACGTTCTGTGAAGCCGATCTGGTGTTACTCGGTTTTTGGAGCAAAACCAGGGACAATCCAAAGATCCTTCGGATGCCCCGGCGTCGTGAAGCCTGAACCTTTTACAACGTAAGATTTTCCGGGTACATTGTCCTATCGGCCATGGTTAAAACTGTAAGTTGATGGCCCCCATAGGGTTACGTTCCCTCCGTCTTTGGCCCTAGATTTGCCCTTACATCAGTAAGACTTTGGGGTTTTGCTAAATGGCACATCTGGCACCAAATTATGAGGAACGTCAGGAGTTCTGGAAACCAGCGGTAGCTCCGCGGCATGAAGCAGCAGCGGCTGAAACTACAGATCAGGTGTGCCAGGAGTGTGGCACGGACTTTGTTCTGGGATCGCGTTTCTGTTATGTCTGCGGTGCGGACCGCCATGCCAATCTGGCGGCCAATGCCGTTACTGGCGTGCGCGCCTGGATAGATTTTGCCTCTCTGCGTGAAGCGCTGGGGCAGAGCAATGCTTCATTGGTCGCCTTGGTCATGGGATTCGCCTGCGTCATCGCCGCAATCGTGACCGGCTTTGTCTTTACCGCTACCACGCTGCTCGACTGGCAGGCCGTACAGCTATGGCGTATTGAGTGGCTTCTTGGTGCCGTCGCCATGTTCGCCGCCGGCTTCCTGCTCAAGAAGAAATAAGTTTCCTTCCCCTTAAAAAAGGGCGGCGGCGCGCATTTCGCCGCTCTTTTCTATTTCCCGCAAAATCCGCCGCTCCCAAAAATGTATCAGGTCTGCGGATGGCCAAAATAAATCCATAATCTGCTCAGTGTCGTCCCAGGACAATGCCTCCGATCGCATCCTGTAGAAAATGCGAGATCATTCCCGGCCTGGTACTTTTCCGCCATTGCGCCAGCCACCCTATAAGGCTACCCAGCACAACAATCGTCAATACCAGCTTCAGTCCCTGATAGGCGTGAGCGGCGCCAAAGATCACTCCCTGGATCATTACAGCGGCGGTGGCACTTTTCACACAGCCGTGCAGCTGTTTTTGCAGATATCCGCGGAAAGTGAACTCCTCGCAGATTCCTGCCGAAAGCGATAAAAACATCCACAGCGTGATCTCGGTTGCGCTCCGGGGAAGCAATCTGCCTATGTTGGCATTTGGGCCGGGCCGCAAGATTGCTAGTACTCTGACCGCCTGGAAGAAGGAAGCCACAAAGATACTTGGCAGAAAAGGAAGAAAAGGCTAAGTACAGGGAGGCGATCTCTGCGCAAAAATACAGATGCAGCTTTCCGCAGAAGACAGTG
>JBAVUZ010000824.1:0-5930 GCA_049697035.1 Candidatus Angelobacter sp.
AGCGGTCTTGAGGAAGGAAGCAAATGAGCTTAGAAGAAGAACTTAAGGAAGGCGCGGAGCACGCGCATCAAAGTGGCGAAAAAGGGATCGGCCTCACCATGGCGATTGTGGCGGTTTTGCTGGCCATAGCCACATTGATGGGGCATCGGACTCACACGGAGGAAGGCCTCATCCAGGGCAAGATCGTGGACGAGTGGAACTTTTACCAGGCCAAGCACAGTCGCGCCCACGAATACGGCGCTATGGCCGAGGTGGCGGCGCTGCTGCCCAATGGGAAAGAGCTGGCACTCAAGGATTACAAAAAATCACTGGACGAAGAGTGCGGTACGCCGCCCGAGCATGGATGCAGCAGTCCAGCCCGGGACTCTTCCATCTTGCGGCCACTGTTAACACCCGATTCGACGACTGATGGTAAGGAAGATAAGAAGGAGCAAGGTGAGTCCGCCAAGAAAGAATCTCCTGCCAACGACGAAGCTGCTAATGAGCACGGCAAGCAAGCCAACGCTGCCAATGAAAAGCATGAAAACAAATCCTCCAGCTACAAGCCCGGCGCAGTCAATATCCAGGAGAACGCCAAAGAGATGGAGCGCGAAAGAGATTTAGTGGAGCGACGAGCGGACTATTATGACGGCGCAGAACTATTTCTGGAAATTTCAATTGTCCTTTGTTCAATAGCCCTGCTCGCGGAAGCAAAGCTGTTCTGGCAACTGTCTTTTATCAGCACCATCCTGGGAGTTGGCGTTGCACTTTTCGGATTTCTCGGAGTGCACTGATATCGTAAATATTGTTCTTGTTGGAATCTTTTTGAGATGCCCCGGATCTATTTAGCCACCACCAACCCAGGGAAAGTACGCGAGTTCCGTGAAGCGGCGCAGGCGTTATCCATTGCGCTCGATCCGTTGCCGCGCATGGCTGAAGTACCGCCTGCCATTGAAGACGGGACCACTTTCGAGCAAAACGCCAGAATCAAGGCCGAGTATTACAGCCGCGTGGCGCCGGGCGAGTTGGTGCTGGCGGAAGATTCAGGGCTGGCGGTTGACGCGCTCAATGGAGCTCCGGGCGTACATTCGGCCCGTTACGCCGCCGTACTTCATTCAGGCATGGCATCGGACCAAAATTCGGACGATCAAGCCAACAATGCCGCGCTCATCGCTCAACTGAACTGCCTAAATCAAGATCGATACACGGGGAAATATGTGTGTGTGATTGCGCTGGCCCGGGATGGACAGACCCTTGCCATCTTTACCGGCGAAGCGCCCGGAGAACTGCTTACCGTCCCGCGCGGAACTCAGGGTTTTGGATATGACCCGCTGTTCTACTTCCCTGCTCTTGGTAAGACGTTTGCGGAACTTCCATTGGAGCAAAAACGCGAACATAGCCATCGCGGCAAGGCGTTTCGCCTGTTTTTAAATTGGTATGGCCTGCAGGCGCAATAATCCAACCCTTCCTATTTGAGCATGTCGATGGCTTCTTTTTTAAGCTTTTTAACATCGGCTTGCCACTTGGTGCCATCCTGAAATTGCAGTTCCGCAACATAAACAACAACGCCTGCCGGATGTCTGGACAGGTCTTCCTTGGACGGAACGGCGCTTGCCGAAATGTCGAACTCGGCAGTCGTATCTACCTTTTCCGGCACTGTTACCAGCTCGCCTCGGCCCATCCTTATGTCATCCTTTTTGACCGCCACCCAGCCAAGGCGGTAAACCTGGATCTTATTGTGGCTCTTGTTTTCCAGGTGAGCATCCAGCAGCACGTTGTCAGCCCCAAAAGATGCCTGGACAATATGCACGGGATCGCCCGCCTGAGGCGCGAACAGCATCAGGATATCGTCACCGCCGCTTTGGAAACTTGCATGCAGACCCAGGGCCGGGCTTTGCCGCGCCGTGCTCGCAATGAGGAAGATGACAAAAACCAGCAATTTCTTCATAAATGGCCCCCGTATTCGTTCAAGCTTGGTCCTGCCACAGCATGCGGCAGCAGCTCCGCCTTGCGCTTTCGCATCCTACACCTTGGGTTGGAATTCTCAAGCTAAATTTGAGGTTTGCCTGGCTGGATTAGGCCAAATTTAGAAGTTGCGCTACCCTGCAAATCCAAGTAAATTCAAGGTTCTCTCATGGCTAAACGGCCTTCACAAACAGCTGCCCGGTCAGCCAATGGCACATCAGATAAGTACCAGCGCATTCTGGACGCAGCCATTGAGGTCATCGCCGAGCACGGGTTCTTCCATTCTCGAGTAGCGGAAATTGCCGACCGCGCCGGGGTAGCCGACGGCACTATTTATCTCTATTTCAAGAATAAAGACGAATTGCTGATGGCGTCAATTGACTCCGCTTTTCACCGGTTCATCCAGCGGGCACGGAGTTCGCTCGACCAGCTGGCTGATCCGCGGGAAAAATTACGCCGCCTCGCCTTTCTTCATCTGGAATCCCTGGGCTCAAACCGCAGTTTGGCCATCGTCTTCCAGACTGAACTCAGGCATAGCGCCAAGTTTCTTGGCCAGTTTTCCCATAATCTTCTGGTGGAATATTTTGACGTGATCAAAGGCGTTCTGCATGAAGGGCAGGAAGCAGGAGTTTTTCGGGCCGACATTTCCATTACCATCGCCGCCCATTGCTTCTTCGGCGCCGTGGATGAGATAGTAACCACGTGGATCCTTTCCGATCGCGACCGGGACCGCGATTACCACCTCTCCAGCCTGACTGATTCGGTCGTGGCAATTGTCCTTAAAGGCGTAGAAACGGGACCCTAAGTATGGAAATCAACACTCTCGCCGACATTTTCTTTGCTTCAATTGCGCACGATGTGGAACGGCACGTGATGTTCAAGCGCGGCAGCGGATGGCAGGTGATCTCTTCCCGCCAGCTCTATGCCTATGTGGCTACTCTTGCCAGGGTCTTGAAGCAATGGGGAATCCACAAAGGCGACCGCGTTGCGATCCTGGGTGAAAACCGGCCGGAATGGATGATTGCCGACTTTGCCTGCGTAACCACTGGAATCATTGACGTCCCTATCTACGCCACGCTCACAGCCGACCAGACTCTGTATCTCTTGCAGAATTCCGGCGCGCGAGTAATCTTTGTTTCCACGCTGGAACAGCTGCGCAAGATTCAATCCATCCGGGAACAGACTTCACTGGAAAAAATTGTTGTGATGGATGACATTAGTGAAGTCAATGTAATTCCCATGTGGTCTTTGATCAACTCCGCCTCGCAGGGGGAAGATCCGCAGTTTGACGAAGAGGCCCATCGAATCACGCCGGAAGATCTGGCGACGCTGATCTATACCTCCGGAACCACCGGAACATCCAAAGGCGTGATGCTCAACCACGGCAATCTCACTACTTGCGCCATCATGGCCAGCAAGCAAGCAGAGTGGACACCCGGCGACGTATATCTCTCATTCCTTCCGCTCTCTCACGTAACGGCACGCCACGTGGATTATGTCTGTTATCTCGACGGCGTAAGCCTTGCCTATTGCGCTGTTTTCGACCAGCTTCCGCAGATGCTTCAGGAAGCCAAGCCCACAATTATTGTCGCGGTGCCGCGCGTCTATGAAAAGGTGCGAGCCGAGTCTGAACGTCGTGCCGGCCACGGATTGCGGCGAAAGATTTTTGATTGGGCAGTGCGAATTGGCGAAAGACATAAAGACGAAATCGCGCGTGGAGAAACGCCCACGGATCCGCGCTGGAAGGTGGCGAACAAGCTGGTATTTTCCAAAATACGCCAGGGATTTGGCGGCCGCAGCAGAGCGTATTTCTCTGGCGGCGCTCCCCTGGGCAAGGACATGGCAGAGTGGTTTTGCTCCGTTGGGATTCCTATCATGGAAGGCTACGGGCTGACGGAAACTTCGCCAACTCTCTCCGTCAACCGCCGCGGAGCTTTTAAGATTGGATCAGTCGGAAAAGTAAATGAGGGTGTGCAGCTCAAGATCGCTGAAGACGGCGAGATTCTAGTCAAAGGGCCAACCGTCTTCAAGGGTTATTGGAACATGCCTGAAGAGACTCGCAATTCCTTTGTCGACGGCTGGTTTAAGACCGGCGACATTGGCGAACTGGACAGCAACGGCTTCCTCAGCATCACCGACCGCAAAAAAGATCTCATCAAGACATCGGGCGGAAAGTTCATTGCGCCTCAACCGATTGAAAACGCCCTGAAAGCCAATGTGCTGGTTGCGCAAGCCGCCATCATCGGTGACAAGCGCAAGTATGCTTCCGTGATCATCTCACCCCATTTCCCGTTATTGGAAGATTGGGCGCGCGCCAATGGCGTTCTGTTCACGTCACGTCAGGAGTTGGTTGCGTCAGATAAGGTGCGCAATCTTTATCGCGGGATTGTGGAAGACCTCAACAAGCGGCTGGCGCACTTTGAAACCATTAAGAAGATTTTGGTGGTGCCGGATGAGTTTACCGTTGCCTCGGGCGAGATCACGCCCACGCTGAAGCTCAAGCGCCGCATCATTGAAGCCAAGTACAAACAGCAGATTGAGCAAATCTACCAGGAGCCACACCCGATTGAGACCGCGCCTGTGGGATAGACGCCCGCGCAGTAGTCTTTTGGATCGACTCGGCTTGCCTCTAAGAACCATTCGCCACGCCGATTTATTACAATGGAATGCATGGATCCTCTCATCATTGCAGGCCGGCAGTTCCGCTCCCGCCTGATTGTCGGCACCGGCAAGTACAAATCCGGACAGGAAACTGCCCGCGCTATTGAAGCCAGCGGTGCGGAGATGGTCACCGTCGCAGTACGCCGGGTGAACCTGGACCGCAGCAAGGAATCGCTGCTGGATTTCATTGATCCCAAAAAATATTTTCTTCTGCCCAACACGGCGGGCTGTTACACGGCCGATGAAGCCATCCGCGCGGCGCGGCTAGGGCGCGAGGTTGGGCTTTCTGAGTGGGTGAAGATTGAGGTCATCGGAGACGAGAAGACGCTTTACCCCGATGTTCAGGCGACAATTGAAGCCACGCGCGTCCTGGTTAAAGAAGGGTTCACCGTGCTTCCCTATACCTCAGATGACATCGTGGTCGCCAAACGGCTGCTGGATGCGGGCGCGAGCGCGATCATGCCGTTAGGTGCTCCCATTGGTAGCGGGATGGGTATCCAGAATACCGCCAATATCCAGATCCTGCGGGAAATGATCACGGAAGTTCCGCTGATTGTGGATGCGGGCGTGGGAACCGCCTCTGACGCGGCCATCGCCATGGAACTAGGCGCCGATGCCGTGCTGATGAACTCCGGAATCGCCCATGCTGAAAATCCTGTGCTGATGGCGGAGGCCATGAAGCACGCGGTAATTGCCGGACGCGCTGCTTACCTGGCCGGCAGGATGCCTCGCAAACTCTATGCCACGGCAAGCTCTCCGCTGCAAGGGGTCGTTCGATAAAATCAAGTTACGGCTGGGAAGAGCTTTACCTTGTATTGTCGAATGCTACACCTAGTTGACCGCTCACGGTAATCCCTGTAGCCGCGCCTCCAATAACACGCGTTGGCGCAGTATTGCCGTTGGTCGTATTCAAATTGCCCCACACGGCAACTCTGGCAGCCCCGGGGTCAGCGTTGTACAACGTTCCACTGCCCATTGTGTCAACGAATACTTGAGTTGGCACGGAGATGCCGGTATTGGCGCCGGCGATCTCAGCGACTGGAGCAATGTCCGCGTCCGCCGTTGCCGCGTCCGCGTAAATGGTAATGCTGGGCGCTAAAGAGTTGCTCACCACAAGACGTCCCAGTCCATCCACCTGAACGCTTCCCGGCCCCGAGAGGTGAGTATTGTTTGGGCCCTGCACAGCACGATTGGCCGTAATGGGACCATTCAATGTGCTGGCGTGATCGTAAACGCCAATTGCGTTGCCTGCCTGATCGGCGACATAAAGACGGTCATTGGCTCCATCAATAAAAATTCCAGATAGCTGAAACACCGTTGTCAGT
>JBAVUZ010000825.1:0-2622 GCA_049697035.1 Candidatus Angelobacter sp.
ACGGCGCTCACTTATTACCGCGGTGAACTGCTGCGTGAAACCCGCAACGGCATCATCGCGGAAGCAGGCCCGGTCACGTTGGGTCATCGCCTTACATCGTCGAAATTTCCTGACGCCTATGAGCGCGTGCTGTATGGACGCGGAACCTGGCTCATCCACATGCTGCGCACCATGCTGCGTGAAGCTGGCGGCGGTAACAGCGACGCGGTGTTTTTCTCGGCCCTGAAAGACCTGCTGGCCGCGTCGCCCAACCATAAAATCTCCACGCTCGACCTGCAGCGCGCCTTTGAACAAGTGATGCCCGCATCGCTCGGTTATGAAGGCCATAAATCACTCGACTGGTTCTTCGATAGCTGGGTCAACGGCAATTCCATCCCGCAGTTCTCGCTGGAAGGCATTCACATGACGCCTGCGGCGCACAGGCTCAAAGTTACCGGGACCATCTTGCAGGACCACGCCGCCAAGGACATGGTGACCGCTGTCCCGCTTTACGCCGTGGACGCCGCCGGCAAATCGCGCTTTCTGGCGTTCGTCTTTGCTGACGACGCCAAGACTGAATTCACCGTGAACGCCCCCGCCAGCACAAAACAGATCTTGCTCGATCCGGAAGAGACGCTGCTGAGGCGGTAAAGGCTTCCCATTTATCTCAGCAAACCTCCTGTCGACCTTTACGAAACTCGTGTAGCACTCACCAAACTCGTGTGGCACAGCCGCCCCCGGCTGTGGAATCTTGCTTTTGGTTTTTTCTGATCCGCGTTCATCCGTGTTGATCCGCGGTAAGCTTTTGCCTTTCCGATCACGGCGATCACGTGCGATGTCGGCGATTCCGGCGATCCCTAGAACTCCATCTGCGCCATCACCTTGCTCAGTTCCAGCACCTGCAAATTCGGCGGACAGTCTTTCCAGTTGTGCCGCCAGCACACAATCAAGTCGCATTTCGCGGGATCGTGGCGATGATCTCTAAAGTTGCGGCTTTCGTATTCAAACTCGATCCTGAAATGCTGCCATCGTCCAGGCTCCACTTCCATCTTGGCTTCGCAGTCCGGAAACGCCGACTGCACTGATTCGATCACAAATCCCAATTGGCGAGACAGCATGCAAAATAGCGCCATCACACCCATTTCGTTGATCGGCTCATACGCTAGCCCGCAGGGTCGTGTCGGAGGGCCAAGCATTGGCCGGTCCGGTAACGGACGTCGGGCAAAGCATGCGGAGGTAACCATCGGAAAGGCGGAAGGCGCCAGTTCAGCCACAAAAACCGCCAGCATTGTCTCCGTCACGCATTTCTTGCCCCTCAGTGGCAGAGGAAGAAGCGACGGCGGAATCTGCGTTCCACCTGCGGCAGTCGCTTCAAATTGCTGCGCATCCAGCCCCGCTCCTGGTTGGCGTATCGTTCCGGCTGCCATTGGTTGGTTTGCGCTGGGCAAGCCTTCTTGCAATGCCGTTTCCTGGCTTCGTGCCTCGTACGCCGCTTTTGCCGCTTTGTACCACCGCATCATCGCGGATTCGCCTTGCTGCGGTATCGGCCCCTTCCGGATCTTTTCCACCACGTCCGTCCAATCGCCCGCCAGTGCGCCGCTGGCAACAAACCGGGTGAATTCCACTGAAATTCTTACCCAGCTTTTAAATCGGTCTGCAAGGCAATCAGGCGAGTATCTTCCAATCTCGTTATATTGTCTCCTTGTTGGCACAAAACCCACCTTGCGCACCACCCTGCCCCAGTCCTCCAGCAGCGCGGCCGTTTCTATTTTCTGGCCTTGTTGGCTTAGTTCCAATCCAGCGGCCCGCACCGCATTGCCATACGTGCCAAAGCGCCCCGTTACCTGCCATAGGCTAATGCCGCTCAACGGCGTGAACTCACGGCTGTTGGGCACGCGCCCCAGCTTGCCCGCTGCCTCCTGGATCGCCGCGATGATCTCTTCTTTGGTCTTACCCGCTTTCTTGCTGGTTGGCTTCGGAACATGCATGGCATCACCCTCGTAGAAAACACACTTTTTTCCCGGATTCGAATCTCCATGGTCGAAAAAACGACAACAAAAACGGTCTTAAGAAAGCGCGGCCTTAAGGAGCAACGCGTTGACCAAATGCCCAGAACTTCAAGAAAAAAAAGACTTAAGAACAGCAGGGTTGCAGGTGGCCCAAGAACTGGCCCGCCAGTGCGGCGGACTGGTCATTTTGTAGCACGAATAAACCACGAATTCAAGCACTTTTTTACGATTATGATTCAGCGCGCCGGACGATTCCTCTCGGTTTCAATTTTTGGCAATTTCGGCAATCCTGGCAATTCCGGCAATCGGTTTACGTCTGATAACAAGCGGCTATTCGTAAATTACATAAACCATTCCGCCACCTCCCGAACATTCCCCGTCGGTCCCCAAAACAAAACGTTCCCACCGAGTCGTGGTGGGTTTGTCTTGACAAATTGAAATCCTCCAAACTGCCTGATTTCGCCTCCGGCTGAATGCCGACTGAAGTTCAGGGCCGCCCACCCTCCGAGCGCCGTCAGGCGCGTCTGAAAATAGCCCGGTACGCCGGGCGTTCGAGCGACTTTGCCGCTCGGGCGCCAAGTGCCGGGTAGCCTGGACCCCAAACGCCAGAGTCCCGTTAGGGACGACTGAGAAT
>JBAVUZ010000826.1:0-1835 GCA_049697035.1 Candidatus Angelobacter sp.
CCGCTGGTCCGATCGGCCAGGCTGTGGTTACCGGCAACGGCATCAACTACAACGGTGGGCCAGTCTTGCATAACACCGTTCCGATTTACATCATCTGGTACGGCAATTGGAACGGCACAGGCTCAAACACACAGACGACCGTGAGCTTGATTAACACCTTCATCGGCGGCCTGAGCGACAGCGGGTACGAGAAAATCAATTCAACATACGGCGACACCACGGCCAATGTCAGTGGCGCTATGACTCTTGTCAAGCAGGTCTTTGACACCGGCTCACAAGGCACACGGCTGAGAAACAGCAAGATATCGGCAGCCATTTCTGCACAGCTCACCAGCGGCGGGCTGCCTACAGATGCCAGCGGCGTGTATCTCTTCCTGAGTTCGTCAAACGTTAAAGAGAGCGGATTCTGCACCCAGTTCTGCGGTTTCCACACCCATCAAACGCTCAATGGATCCGATATCAAATGGGCCTTCATCGGCAACGTTGACCAGTGCCCATCCGGCTGCGAGATCCAGGCCACCGGCCCGAACAGCACCGCCGGAAGTGGCGGAGGCGCAGACGGTATGGCCAACGTGATTGCCCATGAGACGGAAGAAGCCATTTCCGATCCCGACCTGAATGCCTGGTTTGACTCGGCCGGAAATGAAAACGCCGACAAGTGCAACTTCCGCTTTGGCACAACTCAAACCGCTTCAAACGGAGCCAAGTTCAATCAAACCCTTGGGGGAAAGAGCTGGATGATTCAGATGAACTGGGAGAATAGCCGGGGAGGCGGTTGCGACCAGACCCTGGGCGGAACGTTCCAGTAAATTTTCATTACATTCCATTGGAAAGCCGCCCGGGTCGCCGGGCGGCTTTTTTAGCGGAACATTCGCGATTTCAACACGTTCTAAAAAATCTGGATAACCAGGATCGACGCCAATGAAACACAGCCGCAACCGTTATGTTCCAGGCCTTTTTCCGCCGGCCATGGGCGCAGTTTCCGGGGACAGGAATGGAATACAAACGCCGGTTTGCAAGCAGCATTTCTTTATTAGAATTATCTTGATTGCCAACACAAGGAGATTGCTCAAGATGCGGGTCCACTTTTTCGTGCGTTTGTTGTCAGTGCTGATTGCCACGGCTTTTTTTTCCGCCGCGCAGGAGCCAGTGAAGCCTGCTCTTACTCCCCGCATTATCACCGCCACCAAGCAGGTCACGATATTTAATGGGCTGGAAAAACAGCTGCTTCAAGCCATACAGAAAAAAGATAAAGCTGCCGCGCAAGCCATGTTGAGCGACGACCTTTACATCGAGATGCCGGACGCGGACCCGCTGCCGGGAGACGATTGGCTGGATTCCGTGATGGCCAAGGATTACACGCTCAAATCATTCGTGGTTCGCCAGATGTCCGCAACCGATCTGGGCAATGCGGTCGTGGTGAAATTTGATCGTCTTCAGGAAGCGGTGTCCAAGGGCAAGGCCGATAATGGAGAATTCTTTGTCGTGGATCTATGGAAGAAAGATGGAGACAATTGGAAGCTGGCCAACCGCTATGTTGCCAAAGTGAGCTCCCAAGCTTCGATGCCGAAAACCCCAGCCAAGCCAACTGGGAAGCAGTAAGACTAAAAGATATCGCAACGGCAGAAGGATAGCTTCACTACCGGTTCGCGTCTTCCAGCAATGAGCGCAGCCGGTCGGCGTCTTCCCGTGAGGCGTCGGTCACAAGGTAATATTGCAACTCGCCCTGTTGCCATCCATTCACAACAAACGTCTGATTGCCGGCAGAGGGCTCTCCGCGCACGTCCCGCGCCTGAAAGATGAAGACGGATATTTTGTGTTGCCGCACCTGATAA
>JBAVUZ010000827.1:0-14482 GCA_049697035.1 Candidatus Angelobacter sp.
CCTGCGGACCTGCTTTGTGACGGACGAACACGGGAAACCCATGCAGAAGGTCATTGAGGAGAGACTCGATGTGCGGTTGCCGGTCATGGATCTGCGACACCTTGAACCGGGAGCGCGAGAGGAGCAGGCGAAGAAGATCATTTCTGACGAGAGTAATGCGGGATTTGATTTAAGCCGGGCGCCCTTGTTCCGGGGAGTGTTTGTGCGTATAGAAGAAGGCGACCACGTTTGGGGGCTGACGCTGCACCACGGTATTTGTGATGAGTGGTCGTTGACAGTATTGATGGAGGAGTTGGAGCAGTTGTACGAGGCGTATAGAAGAGGAGAAGAGTCGCCGCTGCCGGAGTTGGAAGTGCAATATGGGGAGTATGCGCGGGAGCAGAGGGAAGAGCTCAGTGGAGAGAAGCTTCAACAGCAGTTGGAGTACTGGAAAAGACAGTTGCATGGGATGCCTCAGGTGCTGGAGCTGCCCACGGACCATGTGCGGCCGGCAAGGCTGAGTTTCCGGGGCCGAATGCAAGGGCGAAACGTGGAGCGTGGCCTGTTGGAACGTGTGAGCGCGGTGGGAAAAGGAGAAGGGGCCAGTCTATTCATGACATTGCTTGCTGCGTTCCAGGTGCTGTTGATGAGATACACCGGGCAAGAGGATTTTGGACTTGGCACGGCAATCGCCAATCGTAGCCGGACAAACATACACGGGCTGATTGGTTACTTCGTGAACACGCTGGTGATACGCGCGAATCTGGGTGGGGAGCTGACTTTCCGCGAAGTCCTGCGGAAGGTGCGGCAGACGGCGCTGAACGCGTACGAGAATCAGGACCTGCCGTTTGAAAAACTGGTGGAAGAATTGGCTCCGGATCGGGACCTTAGTCGTGGTCCGCTCATTCAAGCAATGTTCTCAGTGCCCAGACCCACGGATTCAAAATTCGGGCCATTCCAGTTGAGCGAGTTCGAAGCAGATATTCGAACATCCAAGTTTGATCTCGCCATGCTTGTCGAGGAATCCAAAGAACCAAAGATTGCGTTCAACTACAGCACCGACCTGTTTGAAGCAGAGACCATTGAGCGGATGCTAAGACATTACGAGCGGCTGCTGATGGCCGTGGTGGAAAATCCGGAGCAGCGGGTTTGGGAGTTGTCTCTATTGACAGCTGAGGAAAGGAACCAACTCCAATCATGGAGCCAGACCGGCCGAGACTACGGCCGTGATAGGACGGTCGCAGAATTGTTCGAAGAGTGTGCGGCAAAAATGCCGAACAACGTGGCTGTGGAATACCAAGGCCAGGAATTGACCTATGGAGAGCTGAACCGGAGAGCGAATCGGTTGGCGCGTTACCTGAGAGGTATCGGGGTAAAGCCGGAGACGCGCGTAGCGATTGGGTTGGAGCGTGGATTGGAAATGGTGGTGGGGATGGTGGCCGTGTTGAAGGCCGGGGGAGCTTATGTGCCGCTGGATCTCTCGTATCCGGAGCAACGCTTGCGATTCATGTTGCAGGATAGTGCTCCTGTGGCGTTGCTGGCGCGGAGTGATTTGCGGGATTTACCGGCCGGAATTGAGGCAGGCATACAGATTGTGGATGTGGGGAATGAGGTTGTGTTTGAGGATCAGCCGGAGGCGAACCTAGAACGGAGCGAAACAGGGGTTGATGCAGAATGCCTGGCTTCTGTGATCTATACCTCGGGTTCGACGGGGGAACCGAAGGGCAGTGAAATACCGCATCGCAGCATTCCGGGCTTCATTTTTGGAACGGATTACGTGAGCTTCGACGAAGACACGGTGCTGTTGCAGCATTCATCGGTGAGCTGGGATGCATTCACGTTGGAGCTGTGGGGAGCGCTGTTGCGGGGAGGAAGAAGTGTATTGGCGGAGCAGCAGCGAGTCACGAGTGGAGAAGAAATCCGGGAGTATGTGCAGGGCCGAGGAGTAAATACGCTGTGGCTGACGGCGGCGTTGTTCAATGTGATAGTAGAAAGCGATGTGAAGTGTCTGGAAGGATTGAAGTATGTGGTGACTGGGGGAGAGACGGCGTCGGTGGCGCACATCCGGCGAGCGATGAAGGAGTTGCCGGGGATGAGGGTGGTGAATGGGTATGGGCCATCGGAATGCACGGTGTTCAGCAGTTGCTATGTGGTGCCGGAGGAATTGCCGGAGAGCGTGATGTCGCTGCCCATCGGCAAACCGATTGGAGACCGGCGGATGTATGTGCTGGATCGATGGATGAATGTCACGCCAATCGGAGTGGTAGGAGAAGGATACATAGGAGGCGCGAGTGTAGCGCGCGGGTACATGGGGCAGGCGGATATGACGGCGGAGCGGTTTGTGCCGGATCCGTATGGCGGGGAAGTGGGAGCGCGATTGTACCGGACGGGAGATCTGGTGCGGTGGCGGAGGGAGGGGACGATTGAGTTTGTCGGACGGAATGACTTTCAGGTCAAGGTACGCGGTTTTCGAATTGAGTTGGGAGAGATTGAAGCGATTCTGCAGCAGCAGAGTGGGGTACAGGGCTGTGCTGTGGTGGCGAAGATAAGCGTGAATGGAAGTAAACGTCTGGTGGCGTATGTGGTTGGGGATCGGAATCGTGAAGAATTGCGGCGGGACCTGAAAGGCAAGCTTCCGGCGTACATGATTCCCAATGCCATTGTCGGCTTGCAGGCGTTGCCGTTGACGAGCAATGGGAAGCTGGACCGGCAGGCATTGGAAAAGTTAGAGGATTTGGATTCGGGTGATTCAGGAGAGGACTACGAAGCTCCGTGTACTGCGGTAGAGGAACAACTCGCGGAGATCTGGGCCGCGGTGCTGGAAGTCACGCGAGTCGGGAGACGCGGTAATTTCTTTGATTTGGGCGGACACTCACTGTTGGCAGTCTCAATGGCATCGAGATGTAGGAATGTTTTTGGACTGGATGTTCCGGTACGAGCGATATTCGAATCGCCAACGATCGCGGAACTGGCAGAGATAATCGAGATTGAATTGAAATCACAGGGAAGGAAGCTGGGCGACGACAAAGAGGCAATACCAGCGCAGAGATCTTCTGTCTCAAGACCTTCAGTTTTCCCGCTTTCTTACCAGCAGGAACAGCTTTGGTTTCTTGACCAGTTCCAGCCGGGCAGCGACTTCTACAACGTACCCTTGGCCTGGAAACTCACAGGCGACCTGGATGTCCCCACGCTGGAGCGCAGCCTGCAGGAAGTGGTACGGAGGCATGACCAGTTGCGGACCTGCTTTGTGATGGATCCTCAGGAAGGACTGAGGCAGAAAGTGGTTGGGGAAAAACTCGAAGCTCGATTGCCGGTAATGGATTTGCGGCACTTGACGGCAGGCGAGCGTGAGGAGCAGGCGAGGAAGATCGTAGAGGAAGAGGGTAGAAAGGTCTTTGATTTAACCCAGGTGCCCTTGTGGCGCGGAGTGTTGGTGCGGACGGAAGAAAGGGAGCACATCTTGGGATTGACGCTGCACCACATCCTTTGTGACGACTGGTCTTTGAGAATTTTGATGAGTGAATGGGGAAAATTGTATGCGGCATATAGAAAAGGAGACGAGTCGCCCCTGCCGGAATTGGAAATGCAATATGGGGAGTATGCGCTGGAGCAGAGGGAAAGGCTGAGTAAAGGAAAGTTCCAGCAGCAGATGGACTACTGGAAGGGGCAGTTGAAAGGGATGCCGCAAGTGCTGGAGTTGCCAACGGACCACGTGCGGCCGGCGCGAGAGAGTTTCCGGGGAGGGACAGAGCAGCGAATTCTAAGCAGCGACATGTTCGAAGGTTTGAACGCGGTGGGAAAAGCGGAGAGGGCCAGCTTATTCATGACGCTGCTGGCGGCGTGCCAGGTGCTGCTGATGAGGTACACAGGGCAGGAGGATTTTGGTGTAGGCACCGTGGTGGCCAACCGCAAGCGGGCAGAAATGGAACCGATATTCGGTTTCTTCTTGAATACGCTGGTGATACGCGCGAATGTGAGCGGTGAGCCCACCTTCCGTGAAGTGTTGCAGCGGGTGCGGGCGGCGGCGCTGGCCGGGTACGAGCATCAAGATGTGTCATTTGAAAAGTTGGTGGAAGAATTGGCGCCGGACCGCGATCCCAGCCGCACTCCTCTATTTCAAGTGCTGTTTACCACGCTTGGCGAGCCCGACAAATTGGAATTTGGGGAACTGGAGTTAAGCGGCTTTGAGATTGATACTGGAATGTCGAAGTTTGATCTCGTCGTGAGTGTACAGGAGGCCGCGCAGGGCGCAGCGGTTACCATCAACTACTCCGCTGACTTGTTTGAAGTAGAGACCATCCGGCGGATGCTGGGACATTACGAGCAGTTCCTGAAGGCGGTGGTGGAGAATGCGGCGCAGCGGGCATGGAATCTGCCTCTGTTGACCGAAGCAGAGAGGAAGCAACTGGAAAGATGGAACCAGACTTCCAGAGACTATCCGCGCGACAAAACCCTTGCGGCATTGTTCGAGGAGCAAGCCGCAAGCACACCGAACGCCGTGGCGGTGGAGTACGAAGGGCAGGAATTAACGTATTGTGATTTGAATCTGCAAGCCAACCGACTGGCGCATCACCTGCGAGCGTTGGGAGTGAAGCCGGACACGCTGGTTGCCGTATGCGTGGACCGCAGCCTGGAAATGATTGTGGGGCTGCTGGCCGTGATGAAGGCGGGAGGGGCATACGTGCCGCTGGATCCCGCGTATCCGCAGGATCGATTGCAATTCATGCTTGAGGACAGCAGGCCGGCAGTGTTGTTGATACAAAGCCACCTTCGGGGGTTGTTCACAGAAATCAGAGAGGAGCTGAAATTAATTGAGCTGAGAGACGCAGAGGCGTGGGATAACCAACCCGACTCGAACCCGGAACACGCCACCATTGGATTGACGGCTAAAGACCTGGCGTACGTCATTTTCACATCGGGTTCTACCGGGCAGCCCAAAGGGGTTGCCATGCCGGTGGGCGCCGCAATGAACATGATTGCGTGGCAGATGAATGAATCAGCGTGGGCCGGACCACAGCGTACCTTGCAGTTTGCCCCATTCGGTTTTGACGTTTCATTCCAGGAAATTTTCAGCACACTTTGTGCAGGCGGAACTTTGCTCCTGATCGGTGAAGAGAAAAGACGCAATGCCACAGAGATGGCGCACTATGTGATGGAGAAAGGCGTTCAGCGTTTGTTTCTTCCTGTTGTGGGGCTACAAATGTTTGCCGAAGGCGTGGCCGAGATTGGGGAGACTTTCAATTGCGCGCTACGGGAAATCAACGTAGCCGGGGAGCAACTCCGCATCAATGCCAAGATAAGGGCACTCTTCAAACGCCTGGGGCACTGCCGGTTGAACAACCATTACGGTCCCACGGAAACTCATGCTGCAAGTGCATTCCAACTGGATATGGAAACCGACCGTTGGCCCGTTTTGCCCCCGATCGGGCGACCAATTACGAACGCTCAAATTTATATATTAGATAAGCACGAACAGTTTGTTCCCGTGGGAGTGGCAGGAGAACTATATATCGGCGGAGCGGGCGTCGCACGCGGGTATTTGAACCGTCCAGATTTGACGGAAAAACGATTCCTGAAGAATCGGTTTGCCAAGGAAGAGGGATCGCTGATGTACCGGTCTGGCGACCTTGGGAGATGGCGGACGGATGGGACCATCGAGTTTATTGGACGGAACGATTCTCAGGTGAAGATACGCGGTTACCGTGTGGAGTTGGGTGAGATTGAGGCGATACTGCAAAAGCAGAGTGGAGTGCGGGACTGCGCTGTGGTGGCAAAGACCGGCACAAATGGAAGTAAAAAGTTGATTGCGTATGTGGTTGGGGAAGGGGATTGTGATGAGTTGCGGCGAAATCTGAAAGGTAAGCTTCCAGCGTATATGGTCCCTAGCGCCATCGTGGCCTTGCGAGAGTTGCCGCTCTCGGGCAACGGGAAGGTAGATCGGGAGGCATTGGAAAAACGAGAGGACCTGGGTTCAGGAGCCGAATCCTACGAAGCTCCAGCCAATGCGGTTGAAGAGCAACTGGCAGAGATTTGGGCTGAAGCGCTGGAAATCACGCGAGTTGGGAGACACGATAATTTCTTTGATCTGGGCGGGCACTCATTGCTTGCGACATTAGTGGCGACCAAGATGGCAAACAGGTTTGAAGAGCAGGTTCCCGTACGAGCATTGTTCGAGTCACCCACGATTGCGGAACTGGCAGAGGTAATAGAAGCCAGCTTGAAATTATCGGGAAGGAAATTGGGAAGCGACAAGAGAGCAGTACGCAAGCGGGTAATTTCTGGTCCAAGATCTTCTCTTTTCCCGCTGTCATACCAGCAGGAGCAGCTTTGGGTGTTAGACAGGTTCAATCCCGGCAATGCGTTCTACAACATTCCTATGACCTGGAGGCTCAAAGGCGATCTGAATGTTCCCCGTCTGGAGAAAAGCCTGCAGGAGGTGATGCAGCGACATGAAATCCTGCGGACCTGCTTTGTGCTGGAACACGAAGAGCCAAGGCAAAAAGTTGTAGAGGCGGCACTCGATTTGCGGTTGCCGGTAGTGGATGTGCGGCACTTAGATCCGGGTGAGCGAGAGGAGCAGGCGAAGAAGGTTGTAGCAGAGGAGGCGGATAAGGCATTTGAGCTAAGCCAGGCGCCCTTGTTCAGGGGAGTGTTGGTGCGGACGGACGAAAGGGAGCACGTGTTGGGGTTGA
The DNA here is from genome assembly GCA_049697035.1 of Candidatus Angelobacter sp. GTDB lineage: Bacteria > Acidobacteriota > Terriglobia > Terriglobales > Acidobacteriaceae > Angelobacter. The sequence goes on from JBAVUZ010000827.1 coordinate 6,672, forward strand.
CGCTGCACCACATTATCTGTGACGACTGGTCGTTAGGGCTCTTGATGAAGGAGCTGGGGAAATTGTATGAGGCGTATGGAAGAGGAGAAGAGTCGCCACTGCCGGAATTGGAAATGCAATATGGAGATTATGTGCTGGAGCAGAGAGAAGGGCTGAGTGGAGGAAAATTCCAGCAGCAAATGGAGTACTGGAAAGGGCAGTTGGAGGGGATGCCTCAGGTGCTGGAATTGCCGACGGACCACGTGCGGCCTGCGCGCGAGAGTTTCCGCGGAGCGTCAGAACAGCGAATTCTGCGTAGCGGCTTGCTGGAAGGCTTGAACACCCTGGGGAGAGCGGAGAAGGCAAGCTTACTCATGACGATGCTGGCGGCCTTTCAGGTACTGCTTATGAGGTACAGCGGTCAGGAGGATTTTGGAGTTGGCACCGTGGTAGCCAACCGTAAGCGGATAGAGACGAAAGACCTGATTGGCTTTTTTCTGAACACGCTGGTGATACGCGCGAATTTGCGCGGCGAGCCAACCTTTCGCGAAATGCTGCGGAGGGTGCGGGAAGCGGTTCTGGCCGGGTATGAGCATCAGGATCTGCCATTTGAAAAACTGGTGGAAGAATTGGCCCCGGTGCGTGACGTTAGCCGCAGTCCTGTTTTTCAAGTGGCGTTTACGTTGCGAAGATCCATCGAGGGCAAGCCGGAATTAGGCGGGTTGGAGATGGTGCCATTCGAATTGGATCCGGGTACGTCCAAGTTTGATCTCATTATGGGTGTGGAAGAAGCCGGGCAGAACGCAGTGATTGGCCTTAACTACAGCAAAGACTTATTTGAGGCGGAGACCATCCGGCACATGCTGGAACACTATGAGCGCCTTCTGGAAGCAATCGTTGCAGACGCTGACCAGCCAGTTTGGGCATTGCCCATGATGAGCGAGGTCGATGAGAAAATCCTATCCGGCTGGAATTGCGACAGACCGGCTGCTCCTGAAGAGAAGAACGTCATTGAGTTTCTCGAAGTGCAAGCAGCGAGCCGGTCGCAAGAACCGGCTGCAATCTTTGGTGAAGAGCGACTCACCTATGGGGAACTGAACAGCAGAGCCAGCCAGTTTGGGCATTATCTTGCTTCCATGGGAGTGGGGCCAGAGTCAGTGGTGGGTATTTTCATGCCGCCTTCGAAAGAGATGATGGTGGCCACGCTGGGAGTCCTGAAATCCGGTGGTGCCTGGCTGCCTTTGGATGTCCATAATCCCAAAGATCGTTTGCGGTCCATCATTGACAGTTCAGAAGCTGCCGTGTTGATTACCATGGAGAGCCTGCGCAAGCGCCTGCCACAGACCAATGCGCGAGTGGTTTGTCTGGGTTCGGAATGGGAGATGATCGGGCAGCACAGCGCAACAAACCCTGATGTTCAGATCAATCCACGGAGCCTCGCTTGCGTTATCTACACTTCCGCCCAGCAGGGACGCGCCAAAGGCCTGATGCTTGAGCACAGCGCGCTGATGAATCTTGTGTTGGCGTGCGATGTCGCTGGTATGGCGAAGCAAAATGGGCACGCGAAGATTCAAGACAATGGCGATTTGGAAATTTGGCAGCGTTTGACATCCAGTTCTTTCCTGGTCTCCACCTCCGCCATGCTCACACCCGTGGAAGAAGAAGAACGAAATAGATTCAGGCCACACGGCAATGCAGCGATCTACCTTCTTGATCCGCACCTGCAGCGCATTGCCATTGGAGTTCCGGGGGAATTGTGGATTGGCGGACCTGCCGCGGGCCGCGGTTATCTCGGGCGGTCTTCGCTGACAGCGGAAAAGTTTCTTCCCAATCCGTTTACATCGGAAATGGGAGGACATATGCGCGGGACTGGGGAGCGTGCCCGATATAGAGAGGATGGAACTATCGAGCTTATGGGCAGACTTGATGATCGGCTGGAAATCGAAGGCTTTCCGGTGGAACTGGGAGAAATCGAGACCACTCTGGTGAGTTATGAGAGCGTTCGGGACGCGGTGGTAGTTGTGCGTCCCACTGGCGAACTGGTGGCTTATATCGTAGTTTGCGGAAAGAGATTGGTGCAAAATGAAATGCGCAGTTACCTCGACGACAAACTGCCTCTTTACATGATTCCAGGCACTTTTATTACCGTGCAAGAGTTGCCCAGGAATGCCAGAAGTGAGGTGGACCGGACCGCATTGTCTGTTCTGGGCCAGGAGCAATTGACCAGGGAATTTGTCCTCCCGCGAACCGAACTGGAAAAAACCATTGCTGCTGCCTGGCAGGCCGCTCTTGGCATCGATCAGGTGGGAGTATATGACAACTTTTTTGATCTTGGCGGGCACTCGCTCCGCATGATTCAAATCCATCAGAAGCTGCGGGCGGAACTTTCGCTTGATATTGAACTTCTCAACCTCTTTCAATTTCCCACCATTGACTCTCTCGTCCGCTTTCTTCAGGCGGGTTACAACTTCGACGGCAAATCGCGTGAAACCCGGGACCGAGCCGGACGGCAAAAAAGCGCCATCCAAAAGTTAAAAAGGACGCACACACCATGACCAGAGACGCACTTGACGGAATAGCAATCATCGGCATGGCGGGGCGATTTCCCCAGGCCCCCAATCTCCAGCGGTTCTGGGAAAACCTCTGCCAGGGAATCGAATCAACATCTTTTTTCTCTGAAGAGGAACTGGAACAAGCCGGAATCAGCCGTGAGCTGCTTCGCCATCCCAACTATGTGAGAGCCAGGGGAGTGCTGGAAGATGCTGATTTGTTCGATGCTGGTTTTTTTGGTTACTCACCGCGCGAAGCAGAATTGACGGACCCGCAGATACGGTTGTTTCTGGAGTGCGCGTGGGAAGTGCTGGAATCCGCGGGATGGAACCCGGAGAAATTCTCTGGGATGATTGGTGTTTATGCCGGAATGTCATTCAGCTCTTATATATGGCAACTTGCGGGAGAAGATACTGATGCGGATTCAGTGAGCGCTTTTCGCATCCTCATGGGTGGCGCTGAAAAAGACCACTTGGCAACGACCATCTCTTACCGCCTTAACCTGCGCGGCCCGAGCTTAAACATTCAGACCGCATGCTCCACCTCACTGGTTGCCGTGCATGCGGCTGCCCGCGCGGTAATGACCTATGAGTGCGATATGGCAATAGCAGGCGGATCTTCCGTCAGCGTGCCCCAGCGTATCGGTTACATGTACGAGCCCGGAGGTATTGCTTCCGCAGATGGTCACTGCCGCAGCTTCGATGCCGAAGCCAGCGGCTCAGTGAGCGGCGATGGAGTTGGAGTTGTTCTTTTGAAACGTCTGGAGGACGCGATCGCCGCCGGCGATACGGTGTACGCAGTCATCAAGGGTTCGGCGATCAACAACGATGGCCGCAGGAAAGTCGGTTTCACTGCACCCGCAGTGGAAGGGCAGGCGGAAGTCATTGCGCTGGCGCTGGCCGCAGCGGAAGCGGAATGCGAAAGCATTGGCTATATCGAGGCACATGGCAGCGCCACACCAATGGGAGACCCGATTGAGATTGCGGCGCTAAACCAGGTCTATGGTCAGGCCGGGCTCAAGCCCGCAAGCATTGCCGTGGGATCGGTTAAGAGTAACTTCGGCCATCTGAACGCGGCTGCTGGAGTGGCTGGGTTGATGAAGACCATTTTGGCTGTCCGGCATGGCTCGATTCCCGCCTCCTTGAACTTCCGGCAGCCAAACCCTGCGATTCCTTTCGGGCGCGGCCCTTTCCGTGTCAATCACACGCTCTCGGCATGGCCGGAGAGCAATAAGCCGAGGCGGGCAGGAGTAAGTTCTTTCGGGATCGGCGGCACCAACGTTCATATGATTCTGGAGGAAGCGCCGGAGACGAAGCCATCCGATCCCGCCAAGCCCTGGCAGATCATCACAATCTCTGCGAGGAGCCGCGAGGCCCTGGAGCGAGCTACGGATCAATTAGCCACACATCTTCTCGAGCATCCGGAACAGAACTTTGCAGATATCGCATTCACTTTGCAGGAAGGCAGAAAGGCTTTTGAGCACAGGCGCATGGCTGTCTGTCGCGATGCCGCTGCCGCAGCCAGTCTTTTGCAGTCCCGGGCCCCATCTCAGGTCTTCACCAGTGTCTCAGCGTCGCGGCGGCGTCCGGTTGCTTTCCTGTTACCCGGTTTAGGGGACCAATATCTGGATATGGGGCGCGGCTTATATGAATCGGAGCCTGAGTTCGCCCGGCACGTGGACAATTGCTCGGATCTTCTCCAGCCGCTTTTGGGAGTTGACCTGCGTAAGACCATGTATCCCGATCCAAGAGTGCGGCAGCAGAATGAGGTCAGGACGGAAGAACGTATGAACTTCCGCAACCTGGTGCAGCGTGCGCGCGAAGACAACTCCCCAATGTTGCAGGAAATTCACCGCACACTTTGGGCGCAGCCCGCGCTGTTTGTCATCGAGTATGCGCTGGCCAAGCTCTGGATGAGCTGGGGTATTGTTCCTGAAAGCATGATGGGCTACAGCATTGGGGAATACGTGGCGGCGTGCCTGGCCGGCGTTATTTCGCTGGAAGACAGCTTGCGCCTGCTGGCGGTCCGGGCGCAGAGAATTGAAGCGCTTGCCCCCGGCGCAATGCTGGCCATCGCAGCGTCAGAAGCAGAAGTCCTACCGCTGCTCACCCCGGAAATCTCCATGGCAGGCATCAATGGCAAATCACTTTGCGTAGTCGCGGGCGCGCCGGAGGCGATTGATGCATTGCAACAGCGGCTGGTGCGCGAAGGCGAACTGGTGTGCAGGCGGCTTCTTGCAACTCATGCCTTCCATTCACCGTTGATGGCGCCGGTGGCCGAGGAACTGACTAGACTTGCGCGGTCCATCCGTCTCAGTCCGCCCAGAATTCCTTACATCTCCAACGTGACCGGCAAACCGATTACGGATGCTGAAGCAACAGATGCCACATACTGGGCGCGGCACCTGACGCAACCGGTCCAGTTTGCGGCAGGCTTGCAACACATGTGCTCGCCCACCGCGCCGGTATTCCTGGAGGTCGGCCCCGGTCAAATGCTAACGTCTCTTGCCGAACAGTATCTTGCTGGCAGAGGTCTGGCTGATCGGGTTGCGCTGGCCTCCCTGCCGCACGCGTCAGATGCGCAACCAGATCGCGCGTTTATTCTTAGCACTCTGGGAAACTTATGGCTCGCTGGCATTGAACCAGATTGGGCTGGCGTCCACCGCGATGAACGCAGAAGCCGCGTGCAGCTTCCCACTTATCCTTTCGAGCGGCAACGCTATTGGCTTACGCCACGCAGGCGGCCGCAGCAGCAGCGAGAGGCCGGGCCTGTAAAGGCCGCTACCGCGGCTGCTTCAATCGGACAGGAGATAGTTTCGTCACAGCAAAACATCAAGCTCGAAAGCAACGGTGTGGAGAATTCACGGTCACATCTGAGCGCCGAGTTTGTTGCGCCTGGCAATTCCACCGAGCAAAAGATTGCGGAAATATGGGAGGAGTTGTTGGGAATCCATCCCATTGGAATTCATGACGAGTTTCTGCGGTTAGGCGGCAATTCACTCCTGGCCATAAAGGTAGCCGCTGAATTGCGTGAAACATTCCAAATCGAGTTACCTCTTGCGGCGCTTTTGCGATCGTCTACCGTATCTGAGATTGCCCTGTTTGTTGAGGACGCCCTGTTGACCATGATCGAGAACATGGATGAGTCTGAACTGTCCGGAATGGAGACAAACGATGTTTACCCATCCGCCACTGATTGACAATAAACGCTCTGGAGAAACTCCGGATCCTGCCTTGGAAGCTATAGGTGCGATTGGGACGGTGAGTCATAGGTTTGGGCCCGGCCAATGCGTTGGCGCGCCGCAAGAGCGGGGTGTTTTACAGCTATGAGAATTGACCAATCCAGCAAAGAAGGAAGTTCATGGAACAAACGAAAGAAAAACTGAGGGATTTTCTGGCGCGACATATAGCTGGCCGGACGATTGCCGACGAGGACCAGATTTTTGCGTCTGGCTTTGTCAATTCCATGTTTGCTATGCAACTCGTATTGTTCCTGGAAAAGAACTTCAAGATTGCCATTGGTAATGAGGACCTGGAGCTAAAGAATTTTCAGAGTATTAACGCCATGGCAGACCTGATAGAGAGAAAGACCCCGCACTCACAAAACGGTTCGAATTCATGATTGGTCCTTTATGGAACTGACCTTTGAACAGCAACGGCTACGGACCGCGTTCCGCGAATTTGCAGACGCCCACATCGTGCCCCATGCGAACACCTGGGACCGGGCAGAACATATGCCGGCCGAGGCGGTGCGGCAATTGGCCAATAAGGGCTATCTCGGCGCGGTGCTGCCAGCGGATTGTGGCGGCGCGGGCTTCGATATGGTTGGATTTGGCCTGCTGAATGAGGAGTTAGGGCGAGGTTGTTCATCCATCCGTAGTTTGTTGACTGTTCACAGCATGGCCGCTTTGACAATATGGCGCTGGGGAACGGAGGCGCAGAAAGCCAAGTGGCTGGAAAAGCTGGGGCAGGGGGAGGCAATAGGCGCATTTGCCCTCACCGAACCCGAAGCCGGAAGTGACGCGCGGGAAATCCGAACAGAGGCCGTTGTCAGCGGGGATGATTTCCTTCTTAACGGACACAAGAAATGGATCACCTTTGCGCAAATCGCGGACTTGTTTCTGGTATTCGCCAGAAGCCAGCGTGGGCCGTGTGCCTTCCTGGTGGAGCGAAACACGCCCGGTCTGGTGATCTCGCCAGTGCATGGCATGTTGGGCACGCGTGCCTCCATGATGGCTGAACTGCACCTCGAGCAATGCCGTGTTCCAAAACAGAACCTGGTTGGTGCTCCCGGGTTCGGCCTTTCTCATATCGCCTCCTCAGCCCTGGATTGCGGCCGCTACAGTGTGGCCTGGGGCTGTGTGGGCATTGCCCAGGCATGTCTGGAAATGTGCCTGCAATACACAGGGCGGCGAAAACAGTTCGGCAACCTCTTGCGGGACCACCAGTTGGTGCAACGGATGATCGCGCACATGGTGGTGGGCGTGAAAGCAGCCCGTTTGCTGTGCCACAACGCCGGACAACTCAAGGATGCAGCTGATCCAACCTCAATGATTGAGACCTCAATTGCCAAATACTTCGCCTGCAGGACCGCCGCTGAGATTGCCCGTGATGCCGTCCAGATACACGGCGCAAACGGATGCAGCAGCGAATATCCGGCTGAGCGTTTCTATCGAGACGCCAAGATCATGGAAATCATTGAAGGAAGCAATGAGATCCAGGAAATTACTATTGCGCAGAGCTCCTGCCAGGAAGTTGCGGACAGCGCGGCCATAGCCAAGTGAGACATTATTTGTGACTGAACTCGGGATCAAAGCCAAATCTTCAGGCGATGCAGTGGCCCCCGCCAGACGGCGCAAAGTTAAGTGCGTAGTGTGGGACTTGGATAACACGCTGTGGAGCGGAACCCTGCTTGAAGGTGATGAGGTGCGCCTCCGCGAGGGCGTTCGAGAAATCATCCACGCGCTCGATGGTCGCGGTATTCTGCACTCAGTTGCCAGCCGCAATCATGCAGAATCGGCGCTCGCCCGGCTCCGTGAACTGGATTTGGAAGAGTATTTCCTGTATCCGCAGATTAACTGGGGATCCAAGGCTGCTTCCATACGGACGATCGCTGAAAGCCTCAACATCGCGCTGGATAGCATCTGCTTTATTGACGATCAGCCTTTTGAACGCGCGGAAGTCCAGGCTGCACTGCCGCAGGTCCTTTGTATAGACGATGTCCAGTTGGCCCATCTGCTTCAAATGCCGGAATTAAATCCTGAGACCATCACGGCAGAGTCA
>JBAVUZ010000828.1:0-15050 GCA_049697035.1 Candidatus Angelobacter sp.
AAAGGCGAGTAGGAACAAATTGCCAAGATCGCCGGAATTCCACCCCAGCAAGCCAAAATCGGGCTTGCCGGAGACCCCCGGTTGCCAAAGATCGCCAAAATTGAGAACCGCAAACCATTGAAACGCAGAGAACGAAGGAATCCGATACCTGGTTGCGGGTGAGAATTGGTTCTCCGATCACGCGCGATTACGGCGATGGCGGCGATCACGGCGATTTGCTATCTTGGTTCGCTCATGCGTCCACGCGTCATTCTCTATGTTTCCGCCATCTTTCTAAGCAGCAGTCTTCTTTTCCTGGTGGAGCCCATGGCAGGCAAGCGCCTGCTGCCGCTGCTGGGAGGATCTTCGGCGGTATGGATTACCTGTCTCGTCTTTTTCCAGACTACGCTGCTGCTGGGCTACCTTTGCGCTCATGCTATCGCTACGCGTCTTTCGCGACGGGCACAACTGGTGGCGTACGGATTTTTGCTGGTGGTGAGTCTCGTGCAGGTGTTTGCCAACCTCAATCCACATCCACATGCTTCTACAGTTCGGCCGGTTTTTAGCGTGCTGTGGGTGTTGGCGATGCTGATTGGGTTGCCATTTCTTGCCTTGTCGGCAACGAATCCGCTGTTGCAGTCGTGGTACGCTCATGGCCGTTCAGAACACGCTTCTGCTGCGCCACCTTACCGGCTATTTGCTCTTTCGAATTTTGGATCATTGCTGGCTCTGCTGGCTTATCCGGTGCTGGTTGAACCGAACTTCAGTTTGCGAACGCAGACGCTGGCATGGTCGTTGGGATTTGTGGCGTTCGTGGTGATCTGCGGCGTGATTATCGTCAGCAGGAGGAAAGTCCCCGAGCTTCAGCAGCCAGAGATAACCCCATCGTCCACTGTGAGCGTCGCGGTCTCCGCAACTTCCCAGGCTGGCACTGCCGTAGCGCCTTCGTTGATTCCAGAAGCTGTTCCCAGTCCAGGTGAGCGGACGCTGTGGTTGCTGATGGCGGCCTGCGGATCACTGCTGCTTTCAGCTGTAACCAGCCACTTGAGCCAGAACATTGCCGCCATCCCGCTGCTGTGGATCCTTCCGCTCACGATTTACCTGCTCACGTTTGTGCTGGCCTTCAGTGGCAGAAGAACGTACTTTCGCGAACTGATGATGGGCCTGTTGCCTTCGGCGCTGGGTGGCGTGGGTTACCTGATCGTGGATACGACGATGGACGTTCCCATCATGATCTCCATTCCGCTTTTCTGCCTGACTTTATTCATTGGAGCGTTTTTCTGCCACGGAGAGCTCTACCTTCGGCGTCCTTCAGCGCGTTATCTTACGCAGTACTATCTGCTCATTGCGGCGGGCGGTGCGCTGGGATCGATGTTTGTAGGCGTGCTGGCGCCCATGGTCTTTAGCGGAAGCTATGAGATGGCGTGGAGCCTGGTCTATACGGCTGCACTGGCGGCGGCCCTGATGTGGCGGCAGCACTGGGCTTGGCGGTTTTTCTGGCCGGCAGCCGCGGCGGCGTTGCTCTTTGTAGTTGTGCATCAGGAGCGCGCGGATCGAGAGAACGCAATTGTGCAGGTGCGGAGTTTTTACGGGACACTGCGTGTCACGGAAGATCCGACCGAAGATGCGGGAACGTATCGCACGCTAATTCACGGAACCATCCAGCATGGGACGCAGTTCATGGCCAGTGACGAGTTGCGACGATTGCCCACTACTTACTACTCGCGCGATTCCGGTGTGGGGTTGGCGCTGGACAACTGCTGCAAGGGCCGGCCGCGTCGCGTGGCCGACATCGGCCTGGGAACCGGCACCCTGGCGGCCTACGGGGAGCCGGGAGATGTCTTTCGGTTTTATGAGATTGACCCGCGCGTGGAAGTGATCGCAAAGAACGTTTTCACCTACCTGCGGGAATCGCGGGCCAAGATTGAGATCGCGCATGGAGATGCCCGGCTTTCCATGGAGGCGGAGCCGCCGCAGAATTACGACGTGATCGCCGTGGATGCATTTTCCGGCGACGCGATTCCCGTTCATCTTCTTACGGCGGAGGCGCTCAAGCTTTACCAGCGGCACCTTGCTCCAGGCGGGATCATTGCGTTCCACATTTCCAATACCTACCTGCAGCTTGGCCCGGTAGTGCAGGAGCAGGCGGACCATGCAGGCCTGCATGCCGTATTGGTATCGACCGAGGATGATGATGACACCGGCGCTTTTAGTTCAGACTGGGTGCTGGTGACGGCGAATGAAAAATTTCTGGCGCTGCCGGAGATCGCCAATGCCAGCGCAAAGATCGACCCGAAGCCGGGCTTGCGCCTGTGGACCGACGATTACAGCAGCCTGCTGCCAATCCTGAACCTGCGCGCTGCCCCCAAGAAAGACTGATTTCTCCAGACCAATAGACGCATCTCCGCTTCCCTGAAACTATTTTGATATCAAAGCATCTAACGTCAGGAAACAAATTGCGGGTCCAGCGACGAAGCCAGGGCATAACTACAGCAATGGGGGAGACAAATATGATTCAGGTAAGAAAAGCCAAAGAACGCGGTCACGCCGACCATGGCTGGCTGAATACCTACCACACGTTTTCATTCAGCGATTATTACGACCCGAAGCACATGGGGTTCCGCAGCCTGCGCGTGATCAATGAAGACTGGGTACAGCCGGGCTATGGTTTTCCCACGCATCCGCACCGCGATATGGAGATTATCACCGTGGTGCTGGAAGGATCATTGGAGCATAAGGACAGCATGGGAACCGGCTCGGTGATTCGTCCGGGAGAGGTGCAGAAGATGAGCGCCGGGACTGGAGTGCGCCACAGCGAGTTCAACCACTCGAAAGAAGAGCCGGTGCATCTCTACCAGATATGGATTCTGCCGGAGAAAGAAGGTATTAAGCCGAATTACGAGCAGAAGGCGATTCCGGCGGAAGAGAAGCAGGGCAAGCTGCGGCTGGTGGCTTCGCCCAGCGGCGGCAATGGCAGCAACGCAGTAAAGCTGTATCAGGATGCGGAACTTTATACCGTCGCGTTAGGCAAGTCGGAATCGGTGAAACATGTGTTGAGCGATGGGCGTTATGCCTGGGTCCAGGTGGCGCGCGGATCGGTGAACCTGAATGGACAGGAACTCAAGTCTGGTGACGGTGCCGCCGTATCGAAAGAAACAAAGCTGGAAATCAGCGGGACCGCGGACGGCAGCGAGGTGCTGTTGTTCGATCTGGCATGAGGAAGCAATTAGCAATTGGCAATTAGCGAACCGAATCCGCGCATTTTCGTAAATAGACGCAGATCAAAATAATTCAGCCGCGACTCTCGCGAAGGGGCACGAATCGGAAATGATCCGTGTACTTCTCGTGAGATTCGCGGCGAATTTTTTTAAGGTATCGATCCCCGCATGCTAACCACTCTTGGTTTTGTCCGTCTATCAAAACGTGATACCTTGACGATCTACAATTGAGTTGTTGATAATCATAGTATGGGAAAACCTAGTGATCTGGTCCAGGGAACACTGGACCTTCTGATTCTGAAGACTCTCTCTCTGGAGCCCAAGCATGGCTGGGCCATCGCGAAGCGTATTCAGCAGATTTCAAATGAAGTTTTGCAGGTGCAGCAAGGGTCTCTTTATCCGGCATTGCACCGGCTTGAGCAGCAGGGCTGGATTCGCGCCAAGTGGAATGAGAGCGAAACTGGAAGGCAGGCCAAGTTTTATTCGCTTACGGCCGCCGGTCGCGCCCAATTGGAAAAAGAAAAGGAAAGCTGGAAGCGTCTTTCCACAGCGATTGACGTGGTAATCGACAGCCTGTAATTGGAGGAAGTATGCGCTGGGTGGAACGATTTCGCATGGCGATGTTGATGCTTTTTCGCCGCAAAACAGAGACGGAGCGGCTGAATCGGGAACTGGAGTTCCACCTTGAGCAGCAGATCGCGGAGAACCTGGGCCGCGGCATGGATCCCGCAGAGGCGCGTCTTGCAGCTTTGCGTTTGTTTGGCAATCCCACCTTGCTGAACGAAGAAGCGCGGTCTTTCTGGAGCTGGAACTGGCTGGAGTCTCTATGGCGCGACGTGCGTTATGGAATACGCACGCTGCTGCGCACACCCGCCTTCTCATTAACAGCCATACTGGTAATGGCGCTGGGCATTGGCGCCACCACTTCATTGTTTACGATCGTACGCTCGGTGTTGCTGAAGCCGTTACCGTTTCGCGAGCCGGACAAATTGGTGATGCTGTACGAGCATTTCCGCCAGCAGTCGCAATTCCCTTATAACGTGGTGGCTCCCTCTGATTTCCGTGACTGGCGCGCGCAAACGCATGGCTTTGAAGATATGGGCGCATGGCGCTGGTGGGCCGGTCACATAAGCACGATGCAAGGTGAAATGCCGGAGGTAGTGACCGGAGCAGGTGGCTCCTGGAATTTATTCTCAGTGCTGGGTGTACAGCCGGTCTTCGGCCGCACATTCACTCCTGATGAAGATCGGTTCGGCGCCAACGATGTGGTGGTGCTCTCATGGAGCCTGTTCCAAAGCCGGTTCAGCGGCGACAAAAGTATTGTCGGAAAGCAAGTACGGATTGATTCAAAGCCTTACACGGTTGTTGGAGTGCTGCCGGCATGGTTTACGTACCCTGATCCCGAAGTAAAGGTCTGGATCCCTTACACGCCTATCTTCATGCCGGAAGAGTTCCGGCCCGATCATCACCAGAGCCACGTGATTGCGCGCATGAAGGACAAGCAAAGCGCAACGGCAGCCCTGAAAGAAGTAAGCGCGTTGCAGTATCAGATACACATGCAAAATCTAGGAAAGCCGGTTGCGGAAGACGTTATATCGCGGCCGATGATTGAGGATGTTGTTCAGGATGCGAAGACGCCGCTGATCGTGCTGATGTGCTCAGTGGGATGCATGCTGCTGATTGCGTGCCTAAACGTATCGAATCTGCTGGTAGCGCGCAGCGCGGCACGCCGAAAGGAAGTGGCAATTCGAGGTGCGCTGGGCGGCAGCCGTTGGAAGCTGATTCAGGAGCAGATGACAGAGAGCTTCCTGATTGCCATTGCCGGCGGCGCGGTGGGCTGGGTGCTTTCGATTTCAGCCACGCGGTGGCTTGCAACGCATTGGCGCGACCTGCCACGCGCTGACGCCATCCAGATCGACTCATCCGTTCTGGCATTTTCCATTGCCATCGTACTCCTCACGGCCTTGCTGGCGGGGCTGGTGCCCGCAATTTCTTCTACCGGCAGGAGCTTGCTCGGAGCATTGCAGGATTCGGCGCGCTCCGTAGGCGGCAGTGTTTCCCGCGCGACGCTGCGAAAGGTGCTGCTCACGGCTGAAATCGCGTTGACGGTGATCCTTCTTATCTCCGCCGGTTTATTGTTCAGGAGCTTTATCAATCTGCGCACGTCTGATCTGGGTTGTGTGACAGACAATGTGCTGACAGTCCGATTTGGCCTGCCGCAGAAGAAGTACGACACTCCGGAGAAGGTCCTGGCGTTCCATGAGGCGCTGCTTGGGCGCGTTCGAAGCCTGCCTGGAGTGAAGGCCGCGGGACTGATTTCCACCGCACCCGGCGCGGGCTACGAAGGCGATAACGTATTTACCATTCCTGAGCATCCGGCGCAGGGGCCCAGCCTGGAGTTGGATGCGCTATTCCGCAAGGCGGACCCCGGCTATTTCAACACGCTGGAAATTCCCTTGTTGAGCGGCCGCGTTTTTAATGACCAAGACAAGCTGGGACGCACGCGCCATGTAATTATCAGTAAAAAATTTGCAGACCAGTTTTTCCACGGGGAAGATCCTGTGGGAAAACACGTGAAGATCGCATTTTCCGGGAATACGCCAGATATTTACGAAATTATCGGCGTTGTAGGCGACACGATTCATGAAGTGGGCCAACCAATCAAGGCCACCATCTATCGTTCCATCCTGAATGGCGATCCCATGCTGGACAGCGTGGCGACGATCGTGGTGCGTGCGGTGGTCGAACCTTTAAATTTGGCAATGCCAGTCCAGAGACAGATTTCAGCTCTCGATCCTGAGATGCCGTCTTATAAAGTTCGGACGATGCAGCAGATCATCGGTGAGGCTACCGCGAGCCAGAGCTTCAGTGCTTCGCTGGTGCTGGCCTTTGCGCTGCTCTCGCTGATGCTGGCTGCCGTTGGCCTTTACGGAGTGCTCTCATATCTGGTGACCCAGCGCGTCTCCGAAATTGGCATTCGCATGGCATTAGGGGCGCAGCGCGGCGAAGTGTTGCGGCTTGTTCTGGTCGATGGAATGAGGCCAGTTGTGATTGGCCTTGTCATTGGATTGGTTGGCGGCGCGGAAGCCGGCGTGCTGATTAAGTCGATCCTATATGGAACGCGTCCTTTAGATCCGCTGGTCTTCGCTTCCATGGTCGGCAGCCTTGTGCTGACCGCGGCGATTGCCAGCGCCATTCCAGCGTTGCGAGCATGCAGGATTGAACCAACGCAGGCGCTGAGGACCGAATAAGGGTGGTCGGCACACTCAGCAGCAAGAGTCACTCCGGTGAGAGATTAAAAGTTATTCTCCCATTGCGGCGCGACGAAACGCTTCGTTCTGGTCACTGAACTCGGTGACAATCTGTGGACAGCGCTGGCATGCCGCGCGGCCTTCCTGACGGTACCAGCGGCATTCCGCCCGAATAAGACACGCTGGCAGAACATCCGTTACCACCGGTAAAAGCTTGACAATTCGTGCAGCGAGGCGGCAGTTTACGCCGTCAAAGTGGGTGCAGGCGTTTTCCTCACACCGCGCCGCAATCCGCAGCACGCGTGACGGGCCGACGGGCTCAGTGAGGGCTACCAAGTCATCAGTGAGCGGAACATGTTCTGTGAGATAAGAGGTGTCACCGTCGCGGACGACTCCCAAAACACGCGGCTCACGCATATGCGGCTGCGCACTGGGACAAAAGGCGCCGGCAGACGAAGCCGAAGCAATCTGATACAGCACCACATTTTCTGCCATCTCGGGCACACTCCTTGCCTGGTGACAATGATTGGAAATTCACGGCGGCCGAAACCGCCGTGTATTCTCATCCACGGCTATCCCAGCATCTGCGGTGTGGGCCTAAAGCCCAGGATTCTACCGGGTTTGGTCAGCGCTCCGGTCTGAACGCCGCCGCTGCCGGCTGCTGCTGGACCGACAAATGGCTGTGCGCCTGGAGCTACTTTCTGTGTTATCTCTTTTGCTATGGTTTCCGCTTGTTTTTCACCAATTCCTTCCGGAGCGATGAAGCCCATGATCAGTTCTTCATTCGGGAGACGATTGTGGGCGGCTTTTACAGCTTCCTGAATCGCGCCGGGCAGATGGTTGAAGTTGATCTTTCCTGCCATTTCTGGCCTCCTTGCTTTTATCTGTTTAGTGGACGATCAAGGCTGATCGTTACAAACAGCTGCGGTGTAAATTCTCTGGCATCTTAGGTCGAATCGAGGCTTGGGAAGAGGGGCAAATGCCACTGGTGGGCATCTGGCGGGTAAATCGTAATCCTAATGTTTTGAGTTCACTGGGGAAATTCAGCAATTCCTCTGATTTCCGCCCCACAAGTTCATATTACTTTCGGGGTAATCCCCGAGTGCTGCACTGCTCCCTTAGTAACATTTGAGGCGAAATCGCGAACCGTGTGCATTAATACCACAATAACTTGTGGTGCTATGCCGTTCGTGTCGCAGGATTTAGATGTCTGACCGGATAAAATCTGGTACTAGCCCCAAAGATACCCCCCAAACACCGGAAGAAACCGGAAGTTACCTATTGACCTAGCGTTTTAAGCCGGATATAACTCGCATCGACCTGAAGTTTTCCCCCCCGAGAAGACCAAGGATTTCTCCACAGGCCTCAACGAAGGCCATCAACTCACTGTGGAAAGGCTACACATTATGGCGGCAGATTCGCGTGAGGTAATGAATATCCGGCAGGCCTCGCAGTACCTGGGGGTCAGTCCGGACACGCTGTACAAATATGTAACCGAAGAAAAAATCCCTGCCTTCAAGCTCGGGAACCGCTGGAAGTTCAAGAAGACGATTCTGGACCAATGGATGGAACAGAAGAGCACGATGAACATGAGCGGAGCCAAGAAAAAGCCGAAAGCGGCGAAGGCAGCAGTGCGATAAGTGCGGGACGCCGGGAAGCGAACAGAAATCAGTAGACAAGGTGGGACGGCATGTTTGGAATAGGATCAGGAAAATCGATTGTGGGACTGGACATTGGATCCAGTTGCATTAAGGCGATCGAACTGAAGCGCTCGAAGGGCGAGATCATGGTTTCGCACCTGGGCGTTGAGCCGCTGGCCAGCGACATTGTGGTGGACTCCATGATCGTCGACTCGGGCAGCGTCTCCAGTGCGATCAGCAAAATCTTCGGCGAGCACGCGATCAAAACGAAATCGGTGGCGACCTCAGTCAGCGGGCATTCGGTGATCGTAAAAAAAATCAGCGTACAGCCCATGAGCGAAGGCGAGCTGGCGGAAAGCATTACCACGGAAGCCGCGCAGCACATACCTTTCGATATCGCTGACGTGAACGTGGACTTTGACATCCTGAATCCTGACGATACGGGCCCGCAAATGGACGTGCTGCTGGTGGCGGTAAAGAAAGACAAGATCCTGAACTATACGAACGTGCTTTCGCTGGCTGGGAAATCCCCGGCCGTGGTGGATATAGACGCGTTCGCGCTGCAGAACTGCTACGAATATAACTATCAACCCCATCATGACACAACGGTGGCTCTGCTGAACCTGGGCGCCAGCGTGATGAACATCAACATCGTAAAAGGCACCACGCCACTTTTTACCCGCGACGTGAGCGTGGGCGGCAACCAGTACACGGATTCGCTCCAGAAAGAACTGGACTTGAGCTTTGACGACGCCGAGTCACTAAAGCTTGGACGAAAAGTTGGAACCGTCAGCGAGGACGCCAAGCTGCCGATCCTGCAACAAGTAACTGAAATTATCGTGCTCGAAATCCAGAAGACGTTTGACTTCTTCCGGGCCACTGCATCCGGCGAGCACATTGAGCGCATTTATCTGGCGGGCGGATCGTCACGCGTTCCGGGCCTGGTGGAAGCGTTGCGGCAGGAATTCTCTTTGCCGGTGGAAGTGCTGAATCCATTCCAGCGCATCATCCCACCCGCTGATTCGATGGAGCACGACATATTGGAACAGAACCCGGGACAACTCGCGGTTGCGGTGGGTTTGGCCCTGAGGAGCTTTGAAGACCTATGATTCGCATCAACCTGCTTGGAGTTCCGAAGAAAACCACGCGCGGCGGACGCCGTGCCAGTACGGTGGCAGCCAGTGGCGGAGGCGGCGAAGGATCCAGCACCGTCATCCTGGGCCTGATTTTTGCGGGCGCGCTGGTGGTGCTGATCGGGCTGGCCCATGTGTGGGTGCAGCGCGAACATGATGTGCTGGAAAAGAACCTGCAAAAAGCGCAACTGGAGAACCAGCGTCTGGCGGACGTGAAGGCAAAATATGAGGCCAGCAAGAAAAAAGCTGACATGTATGAGCGCCGCGTCAAGGTCATTGACGAACTGAAATCCGCTCAATCTGGTCCGGTGGACCTGCTGAATCTGGTGGCCGACACCATCAACAGCACAGACGCAGTCTGGCTTGACACCATGACCAATGACGGAAAGACGCTGAACTTTACCGGAATGGCGCTAAGCCCTAATTCAGTGGCCGACCTGATGGCGAACCTCAGGAAGACCGGCGCATTCAGGACCGTCGAGATCAAAGAAACAGCCCAGGACAACGCAGTGAAGGAAGTCCAGGCATTCAAGTTTGAACTGATTTGTGAAATGAACCCTGGGTTCAAGACGAAATCCCAGAAGCAACAGCAGTCGTAACGCAGTAGTTTATCCACCGGGGACGGTTTGTATATGGCTAAATTCGGAGAAATGTCGTTAGGAGCGCGGGCAGGAATCCTGTTCCTTGCCGCGGCCATGGTGGGCGCAGCCTACTACTACATCTATTTCAATCCCATGTATCAGGCGAACCAGCAGCTTGACACCAAGATCAAGGAAAAGAAGGCGGAGAACGAGACGCTGAAGATGTTTGAGCCCAAGCTGGCTGAAGTGAACCGCAACATGGCGATCCTGCAGCAGCAGCTGGAAATCCAGAAGAGGATCGTTCCGGAAGACAAGGACGCGGACCAGTTCATCAAGTTGTTGCATGACACGGCCGCGACCTCGGGCATTGAGATACGGCGGTATACGGCGATGCCGGTGAGCAACAAGGAGTTCTACAGCGAAGTACCGTTTGCCATCGATATTGACGGGCCGTATTACTCAGTGCTGAATTTCTTCCAACGTGTGGCGGAACTGGAGAGAATCGTCAACGTGGGCAACATGCAGATGGGGAATACAAAGAGTGGCAGCGCGGCCAAGGTGAAGGGTTCTTACACCTATGCTCCGGGCGAAACGGTGCTGGCCAGCTGCACGGCAACAACTTTCTTTAGTCATGAACCGGAAGAGCAACCGGCCCCGGGGCCGCCGAAGCCGGGTCCACCAGCTCCGTCGCCTACGGCGAAGCCGTAAAAAGAGTTTCAGAATGAAGAGTGCACAAAAGGGAATTGAGATGAAGCTGATACAAATTCTCGCGCTTGCAACAGCCATGGCGACGGTGGCCACGGCGCAGAATTCCGGCGCCAATAGCCAGCCCACGCCATCTCCGACTCCGGCGGCGGCCGGCAAAACAGACGTTACAAAGAAGCCGGCAGCCAAGAAAGCAGCCAGCGGTCACCAGAAGTCCGGCGCCAAGGCAGCGCCTGCAACTTCAGCGAAGACGTCGAGTAACAGCGCTGCCAGTCCCAAGGCTGATCCGCCGCCAAAGAGCGGGGCTTCCTCTGCCGGAACAGGCAAGCCCGCGGTCAAGGTGACTACCGCACCTGTAAAAACCAAGGCTGCTGGAACTCAATCAAAAAGCGCGCCTACACCGGTGGTGGCAGCCAATGACGGCAACAAAAAAAGCGCTGCCAAGAAGACCGAAACAAAAAAGGCGGAGACTAAGAAAGCAACTCCCGCAAAAGCACCGGCCGTAGTTGCAGTAAAGCCAGTCGCGCCGGCCAAGAAAGCGCCCGGAAGCCAAACCAAGTCCTCGGCGAAATCAAATGTTCAAGTGCCAGCCAAAGCGCCGGCTCCCGGGACTGCACAGAAAACTCAGCCGGCACAGACAGCAGAAAAGCCGAAGCCCTCAGCCAGATCATTCGGAGCGCATGGACGCCGAGATCCATTCGTGAGTCCCATCGTTTCCAAGGATGGCATCAGCCGGCCAGCGCCAAACTGCACCAGCGGCAAACGGTGTCTGGTGATCCCGGAATTGGTATTACAAGGCACGGTGAAAGATACGTCGGGCAAGATGATGGCAGTGGTGGCCAACAGCATCAGAAAGACATACTTCCTCAGAGAGAACGATCAGGTGTTCCAGGGAAGCGTGGAAAAGATCACCAGTGATTCCATCATCTTTCGCGAATATGTGAAAGACGCTTTAGGACGCGAAACTGCACGTGAAGTAGTGAAGAAACTTGTACCACCCTCGTAAGAAGTTGCCAGGATATAGAAGGAAGTCGAATCGAGAGTTGGAAGCATAAAGGGCCGAACCCAAGGAACACCAGCCGTTATTTTGGGGAACATAGGTTGTAGCGGCTGCAAAGTTTGTCAGGACACGCGTTAAAAACGCTGCGCATGACCGGCGGTGAAGTGCCGCCGGGACGGGGAGACAAAGTGATGAGGCTTAAGCAACTGCTAGGAATCGTTCTGTTGGCCAGCGTGAGCGCCATGGCCGCGGACACCGTTTCGCAACTGGGTGACGTTCAGGTGAAGAACCAGAACGGCGCTGCTGCACAAAAACCCAGAGCGACAACGCGTATTGGCAAGATTTCTGTCGCCCGCGGCGGCGACGGCTTAAACATCGAGATCAGCGGCAGCGGCCCGATGACGGCCAAGACCATGAAGCTGACGCACCCCGACCGCGTTGTCGTGGATATCCCGAATTCAGTGCTCCAGGGACGTGCGCGCGAAATTCCAGTCAACAGCGGCGACGTGAAATCGGTGCGTGTGGGGCGCTACCAGGAAGGGACGACCCGCATTGTCGTGGACATGGCGCAGATGCGCGATTTCCAGATTGCTCCGGAAGGAAACAAGCTGGTTGTGAGCATGCGCGACAGCTCGACTTCCAAGCCGGCGCCGATTCCCGCCATGAAACAAGCTGTGGTCACTGCAGACGCCACTCCGCGGAGCGCCGCGACAGAACCGGCTCCCGCCCAAGCAGCAGCAAAAACTGAAGAAAAAGTGGTGGAAGCCACGCGCTCCAGATCTGACGTGGCGGCTTCGCATTTTGCCGGTCCCGCGCCAGCGCTGCCCAGCATCAACCAGCCTCCATTCGCCACGCATGCCAGCCTGGCTGCCGAACCCGCAGCCATCAATGCAGCGTTGCAGCAACAGCAGCAGCAACCGGCACAGACCACGCCGGCAGGAACCACGGTTTCAGTTTCAGGACCGACCAGCACCAATTGCACAACCGGCCGCTATACCGGCGAGCCGTTTGGCATGAATTTTAAAGACCTTGACCTGAAAGACTTTTTCCGCCTGATCCATGAGATCAGCGGATTGAACGTTGTGCTGGATCCGTCTGTGAAAGGCTCCGTCACCATTGTTCTGGACGATGTACCGTGGGACCAGGCTCTGGCAATCGTGCTGGATAACAACGGACTGGCCTGCACCTTGCAGGGCAACGTGCTGAGAATCGCCACGCTGGAAACGATGAAGACAGAAGCGGAATCGCGTCGCGCCCAGCAGGATGCGCAAGCGCTGGCCGTTCCCAAGCAAACCATTACGCGCTACCTGAGCTATGGTCACGCCAGAGACGCTGCCACCGTGGTGAAGAAATTTCTTTCGACGCGTGGCGACGTGGTGGCCGATGAGCGCAGCAACGCGCTGATCATTGAAGACATTCCCGCAGTGCTGCCCAAGGTTGAAGAACTTATCAAGATGCTGGACCGCAAAACGCCTGAGGTGGAGATTGAAGCGCGCGTGGTCGCGTCCACGCGTACGTTTGCCCGCGACATTGGCACCCAGCTGGGCGCCAGCTTTGGCAGCGGCAACAGCGCCGTGGGCGGCGCGACCAACCCCAGCCCGATTGATATCTCAGGACTGGTTCCACGGTTCATCACAGCGCCCAACGATGCTAAATCCATTCCGCTGTTCTCTGATCTGGGGGCCACTGGGCCGAGCAGCGGAATCCAGTTCACGACCGCGACGAACGGCTTCCGCCTCGACTTCATCCTCACCATGGCGGAAAGCCGCGGACTGCTGAAGATTCTGTCACGTCCGCACATCGTTACCCAGAACAACATTTCCGCGCTGATCAAGCAAGGTTCGCGTATTCCCGTGGTTACGCAGGCACAGTTGGGAGGCCCGCCCACGGTTACCTACGTAGAAGCGTTCCTGCGCCTGACCGTAGTGCCGCAGATTACGGCGGACAACACGATCTTCCTGAACGTGGACGTCGAGAACACAGTGCCTGACTTCAGCCGAGTGAGCGGTTCACAATTGAACCCCACGCTCAACACGCAACAAGCGACCACGCAAGTGCTGGTTTCTGACGGCGGTACAGTCGTGATTGGCGGCGTAATTCAAACGCAGAACAGCGTCGCTATCGCGCAGGTGCCGTTGCTTGGCAGCATTCCGCTTCTTGGCAATCTGTTCAAGCACACCAACGTCAACACCTCAACCGCGGAGCTGATCTTCTTTATCACTCCAAAAATTATTCAAACCTAGTACCGCGCATCCGATGCCCCGGGGATTGAGACTCCTCGGGGCTTTTTTGCGTGAAGTTCCTGAATTCCCATTTGGTATGTGGAACATGCGCCTTCATACGGGCAGCAGGACTTTACGTTACTATCGAGTTGAAGCATACGCGTTAAAAAGAAAGCCTGATGAACTACATTTTCCGGCAGAAACAACTTGCAACGTTGCTGCGCAGAGGCGGATTTGACGCGCTGCTGGTCACTCACCTGCCGAATGTTCTCTATCTTTGCGGATTCACCGGAACGGCGGGCGTCCTGCTTTTTCAAGTGAGCGATCGCGCGCACAAAGCAACTTTCTATACCGATGGCCGCTATGACCAGCAGGCCCATGCCGAAGTGAAAAGCGCCAAGGTGGTGGTGGGCAAAAAGGCCGCATTTGCCGAAGCCTGTGAAGGAGCTCAGAAGGCCAAAGTCCGCACGCTGGGCTTTGAAGCAGACCACCTTAGCTACAGCGCATACAAGCAAATCGGGATGACAGTGCGCGGCAAGACCAGACTCAAGCCGGCGGCCGGACTTGTGGAGCAACTACGGCTGATTAAAGATGGGGATGAAATCGGCCAGATTCGCGCATCGGTGCTGCTGGCTGCCAGCCTGTTCCAGACAGCGCTTTCGGTAATCAAGCCGGGGGTGGCGGAAACGCAGGTTGCCGGCGAACTGGAATTGCAGGCGCGACGCGCCGGAGCGGAGAAAATGTCGTTTGACACGATTGTGGCCGCTGGGCCGCGTTCGGCGTTGCCGCATGGCCGCGCATCGGCGCAACCCATTCCTCCGCAAGGATTTATTATCCTGGATTACGGTGTTATACTCGCAAGTTACTGTTCCGACATGACCCGTACCGTGCATGCCGGACCGGTTTCCCGGTCGCACAGGCGTATGTATGAGGCCGTGAGGGAAGCCCAGCTTGCTTCGATTGCTGCCGTGAAGCCTGGTGTAGAAACCGGTGAAGTGGACCGTGCCGGGCGTGAGGTACTCAAGAAAGCGGGTTTTGACGCCTTCTTTACCCATTCCACTGGGCACGGAGTGGGAATTGAAGTCCATGAGCAGCCTCGGCTGGCCAAAGGCCAAACTCAAAAACTTGTGCCGGGGATGGTCGTAACGATTGAACCGGGCATCTACATTCCTGAAGAGGGTGGAGTCCGCATCGAAGATATGGTTCTTGTCACCGAAACCGGACACGAAGTCCTGACGCCTACCGCAAAGGACCTGATCACGCTTTAACTTCATAAGGGGAAGCCCACTCTCGCCGCACTTGCGAGTGATGAGGGCAGAGA
>JBAVUZ010000829.1:0-3573 GCA_049697035.1 Candidatus Angelobacter sp.
GACAACTCGAGCATCCTTCTGAAGTGAACAGCTCCACCACCACAGCCCTGCGTGGGACGCCGGGCTCCGTCGTTTTGGCGACAACAATTGAGACACAGATTGCTGCGGTCATCAGGATTGCCACTGCTAAAGTTCGTCCCATGCCCATCAGATGCATTGCTCCCTGTTTGGTTACAACATCTCTTCAGCTGCCATTCTTGGACGCCGGAGTATATATGTCAAATTCCAGCTCCAATAGGTCTTTAACCTTCACCGAGCCGCCACCCAGGGAGATTGGCTTGATGCCGAAGTCGGACTGCTTCAGCTTCGTCGCTCCATGGAAGTGTTCTGGTTCCCCTGTGACCTCGAACGTGATTTCTTGTTTCGCTCCGTGCAGCTCAAGCGTTCCCGCCACCCGGTAATGCTGGGGGCTGGTCTGCTTGATGCTGGAGGACTTGAAATGGATCTCAGGATATTGTTCCTGATCAAGCACCTTGGGGCCAAGCATGGTGCTTTGGATTTCAGCGCGATCTTTGTCGGAAACATCCGGGTCGGTGACCTTCATCTCCTTGGTGACGACCGTGATCTCCGCCGTTAGGTGGGCCGGATCAATCGCGGCATGCGAGACCGGCGCCACCACGATGTGGTTGTGCGCAAAACCTGAAAACAACCCCGATTTAAAAACGTGGACGGTGATAGTGGATTGCCGCGCCTTGGGGGCCGCGTTCTCCTGGGACTGCGCCGCCAGCGTGAGACCAGTCAACAGGAATATCCAGAAAATCAATCGCACTGTTCGAGCCAAAGTTTGCTCCTTCCGGCTTCCGATCACCAGATTCCCCCGATCACCGGACCACCGATCTTCCTGAAGGGTATGATGCAGCCCAATCGGTCGCGCTCCGCCGGGCCGGACCTGCTCACGAAATTGGTGGTTAAAAATTTACTTCTTAGTAAACTTTTTCGTGCACCCCACCCCCCATAGACACTTTTGTTGCAAATAAAGGGCAAAATGCAATTCAACCGAGCGGTGACCGAGCGGTCGAAGTCGCTTTTTCGCTTTCAATCGGCCTTTAATCCGGTTCAATTTTTCTGACCGTCCCGATTGCCGATTTTACTCTTTGATTAACAGCTAGGCCGGGTTCCAGCCGCATGATTTTCTTACTTTTGGACGGTTATGTTGTCAAAGACCGCTGAACTCCGAATCCGCCTGGGCGGTCGGGTCAATAAATCGTCCCGGAGGGTTGAAATTATCGCATTTCGTTCGCTATAATGGCAAGAGCTTTTTGAATGGTTGGAGTCATTTTTTTCGCTTTTGGAGAAGGCTTCTTGGATGGCGTAGCAACCGCATGAACCTGTTACAAGTCAAACGTTATGGGTGCAGTTGTTTCTCTTAATTCGCTGCTCTCATCATTACTTCTAGCATATCGCGGATTCAAGGGAAAGCTGCTACACTTGAGGGCCTTCGATGGCGGCTGAAATAAAAATAACGTGGGATGGAACAGCTCCAGGCCTCGCAGAGCACCGTCTCAGTATCGGCGCATTTGGCGAGCCCTTGCGACTGCTACTTGTCGCATTGCGGAGAATTGCCAGTCAAATGGCAACGAACGCAGCCGACGGGGAGCGCTCCGTGGGACGCCTTGCAAATGCTGCCAGAAACATTGACATTGAAATCGTCAGCATCAAACAGAACTCGTCAGGAGTGAACGCGCTTATAACTTTTGTAGCTCCCCCTGCTCCGTCCCAGGTTGGTTTATTCGGAACGCTTGTCGATAGGGCAACCAATGAGCTTCTTGATGGTATCGAGAGGGAAAGCAGAGGCGAGCCGACGTATGGGGTCGTACGAACGTATCTCTACTCTCTGCCCGATGGAACGAATAAGCAGAAGTACGAATTGCTTGAGGGAGGGCAATCGAAGAAAGTTGTGGAGGTGGGAGAGGTAAAACGTACTGATCTTCCTCCTGAACTCCCTTATCTGCGGACTCTAGAGGGAAACATCGTGGGAGTTGGCTTTGAGCCAGCGAAAAATGAAGTGCGAATCAGAACCGAGGAAATTGCCTCGATTACCGTTACGGCCAAAGCGGATGATGTAGATAAAGCTTTTGAAATGAGGAAGGAAAAAATCAGAACGATGGCAGTCCATATTGGCAAGCAGACACGTTTGATCAGTCTTAAACGCGCTGCCGATCCTCGCTTCAAATTTGAACCAGACGCGGCAAAGAAGCACATTTTTGAAAAGTGGGACAATGTTCTTAAAGCATTGGCAAAATGAGTTCGGCTCAACCATGGACGCAATGGATCGACAGCGAGATCGTCCACGATCTGTACGATGACGGAATCGCTAAGTATGGCGGCTTAAAGTCCTCATCGAAAGACGGTTGTGTAGATGGTGCTTTAGGGGCCGCCTATCATGCCGAAATACTTTCAATGCCAGAGGTTGATTCAGAAACGATCACCTCCGGCCTCACCTTTTGCGGATACCTTCTCTTTTACATCGCGACAAAACACTGTTGGGTAGACGGCAACAAACGCGCTGCTTGGTCAGCGGCCATGTGGGTCTTGTTTCGCCTCGGATTAACGGTTGATGCTCCAGACGAAGAGGTTATTGCCTACTGCCTACAGATAGCTTCCGGTGAGATAAAAAGCGGCGAAGATGTTGCTAACTGGATTGCCGACCGCCTAGCTGAAGTCGAAGCCTAGCCTACTTGGTTTGGTGGGGCAATGATCTTCCCCTTACTCCTTCACCGCAATCCCCAGCGTCTTCATCTTCCTGTACAGATGGCTGCGTTCCAGGCCCAGCACCTCCGCGGCGCGGGTCACGTTGCCGTGGTTCTCGTCCAGTTTCTTCAGGATGTAGTCGCGCTCATAGGCGGCGCGGGCCTGGTGCAGCGTGGAAAAGCCCGCCGTGGAAGAGCGTCCTCCTTCACGATGGATCAGCGGCGGCAGATGCTTGCGCTCAATCTTGTGTGCCGTGGGATTCATGATCACCAGCCGTTCGATCACGTTGCGTAGCTCACGCACGTTTCCCGGCCAGGAATAGCGTGTGAGCGTCTCAATAGCTTCGTCGGTAATTTCGCGTGACCTGCGGCTGTAAGCGGCGGAAAACTCTTTCAGAAAATGCTTTGACAGCAGCGGAATATCTTCTTTGCGCTCGCGCAGCGGAGGAACGTAAAACGGAATCACGTTCAGCCGGTAGAACAGGTCTTCACGAAAATTGCCGCGCGAAATCTCTTCGTCCAGGTCTTTGTTCGTCGCCGCAATCACGCGCACGTCCACTTTCACCGGATCGTCATCGCCCACGGGAGTAAATTTCTGTTCGTCGAGCGTGCGCAGCACCTTGGACTGCGTCTTCAGGCTCATGTCGCCCACTTCATCCAGAAACAGCGTGCCTTCATTCGCCTTCTCGAACTTGCCTTCTTTATCGCTGGCCGCGCCGGGAAGCGCGCCTTTGCGATGGCCAAACAACTCGCTCTCAATCCAGTCTTCCGGAATTGCCGCGCAATTTACCTCGACAAATAATTTGTCCTTGCGCAGGCTGTGCGCGTGGATGGCGTGCGCCACCAGCTCTTTGCCCGTCCCTGACTCGCCATAAATCAGCAC
>JBAVUZ010000830.1:0-3398 GCA_049697035.1 Candidatus Angelobacter sp.
GGCGCAGAATGCCGGGCCGGTGAGGGAGCCGCTGCCGAAGGCAGTAAACCGTCCCATCGTCGAGGTAAGCCCGGATCTTGTTCCTCGTGCAGAGGCGCAAAACGCCGGGGCGGTGAGGGAACCGCTGCCGAAGGTAGCAAACCGTCCCATCGTCGAGATAAGTCCAGACCTTGTTCCACGTGCAGAGGCGCAGGAGCCGGAGTTGCAGACGACAGTGGCCGCAAACTATAACGGGGACAATATCAAAAAATAACTCACGCTGAATTTGCGCCGCGCTGAGTATCCAGAGGGAGGGCCATGGAGTGCTGTCTCCGGGCCCTCCCTTGTCCCTTGCGCAAACCATAGAAGGAAAAGTTGAGCGTGACCCCAGAGCTTTCCAACAAGAGGGTGCTTCTCCTGATCATGCCTTTCCTCACCTTGCGTCGCCCTCATTTGGGGGTGGCCTTGCTTAAGGCTGGGCTGCATAAGGCTGGAGTAGGCTGTGATGTTCGCTATTTCAATTTTCGCTTTGCGGACATCATTGGGGCGGCGCTCTATGATCGCATCGCGGAGAATGCGCCCTCGCATCACCTGGCCGGTGAATTCATTTTCACTTCCGCTTTGTATGGTGAGGATGCGTGTCCGTTCGAGGACTTTAAAGTCAGTGTGGCGGACTACGTAAGACCGTATCCTGACGATTTTCTGCGCCAGTTGGAGCGGTGCCGTAATCTGGGCCCCATCTTTATTCAGGAATGCGCCAACCAGATCGATGTAAATCAATATGACATTGTCGGCTTTACCTCCACTTTCCAGCAGAATATGGCGTCGCTGGCTCTGGCCCAGGAGTTGAAGCGTCGTTCACCCGCGATCACCACGGTATTCGGAGGTTCTAACTTCGAAGCCGAGATGGGAGTCGAACTCCACCGCCATTTTCCTTTTATTGACGTGGTTTGCTCAGGCGAGGCTGACCTGGTATTTCCTGAAGTGGTTCGCCGGATACGCGCCGGAGAATCGCTGCTCGACCTGGGCGGCCTTACCTGCCGCAATGAGGGCGGCAGCGTGACCAGTTCCACGCCGCAAACATTTGTAAGCAACCTCAACGATCTGCCTTATCCCGATCACGATGATTATTTCCGCGCGTTCCAGACCTCCACAGCGTCTTCCGTGGTTGTACCTGAAATGACCATGGAAACCTCTCGCGGCTGCTGGTGGGGCCAGAAGCACCATTGCACGTTCTGCGGCTTGAATGGCCTGAGTATGACATTTCGGAGCAAATCGCCGGACCGTGCTTATAGCGAGATTAAGCATTTGCTGGCTACCTACGGCAGTTATGACATTTTCAATACGGACAATATTGTGGACTTGCGCTATTTCAATGAGCTGTTTCCCCGTATTGCTGCCGATGGCGTCAAAATGCAGCTCTTCTACGAAACCAAGTCAAACCTGAAGAAGAGCCAGTTGCTGACCTTCAAGAAAGTGGGCAGCAGGGAGTTCCAGCCGGGGATCGAAAGCTTGAACTCGCATGTGCTTACGCTCATGGACAAGGGCGTCAAGGGCATCCAGAACGTACAGCTGCTGCGCTGGGCAAGAGAGATGGACTTTAACGTCTCCTGGAACATTATTTGCGGTTTCCCGGGCGAACAACCGGAAGATTATCAGCAGATCATACGCTGGATTCGCGCTGTCCCTCACCTGCAGCCTCCGGTGTTTGTCACGCGTTTCCGGCTCGACCGTTTCAGCCCCATGTTCAAGGACCCGGTGAAGTATGGCATCACCAATATCCGCAGCTCGCAGGCGCACCGCCTGTGTTATCCGTTTCCTGAGGAGTCACTGCAGCGTCTCACCTTCTACCTGGATTGTGACCCGCCGATACTGCCGGAAACCATGGCTGAAATTCACACCATGTGGCGCGCAGTGGATGAGTGGAAGAATATTCACTCCAGCAGCAGTCTGATAGCCGAGGTGAGTCCCTCTGCGCTGGTCCTGCACGATCTGCGGAAGGGATTTCCCGCTGCCGATTATCGCTACACCGGTCTGGCGCGCGCAATCTATCTGGCTGCCGATGGAGTTCACTCCGATTCCTTTCTGCTGGAATTTGCCGCGTCCCAGTTTCCTGATCAGTCCTTCACGCTGGAGGACATTCATAAAGTACTGCGCGGCTTCGTGGAACGTGACCTGATGCTTCAGGAAGACAACTTGTATCTGAGCTTGGCGCTGCTGCCGCTTGAGGAGTCGATTGAAATCATGCCGCCGCACCGGCCGGAGGCTGCTTCCACCGCGGCTGTTTCCCGGGTAAGCTGCTGAGGAATGCCGGCAGGCGTGCTCATCGGAAAGTGGAGTGAGGTTTTTAATGGCTGAAAAACGCGTGCTGCTACTCGTGATGCCGTTCCTGACGCTACCCCGTCCGCATCTGGGCGTCGCCCTGCTGAAGGCCGGCATGGCCCGCCTGGGAATGAGTTGCGATATTCGCTACTTCAGTTTCCGGTTCGCCGATATTATCGGCGTACCTTTCTATGTGCGCATTGCCGAAAGGTCGCCCGCGCATCTGCTTGTGGGAGAATTTATCTTTACCCCGGCGCTCTATGGTGAAGATGCGCGCCCCTTCGCGGATTTCAGAGCCGGCATCGCCGACTATGTCCTTCCATATTCTGAGGATTATTTGCGCCAGCTGGAGCGTGCGCGCAATCTGACTCCGGCTTTTATTCAGGAGTGCGCTGACCAGATTGACTTCAGCCAGTATGACATTGTCGGGTTCACCTCCAGCTTTGAGCAGAATATGGCCTCCCTGGCCATGGCCCAGGAGATCAAACGCCGCGCGCCTGAAATCATCACGGTGTTCGGCGGCGCCAACTTTGAATCTGAAATGGGAGTGGAACTGCATCGCCGCTTTCCTTTCATTGACGTGGTGTGCTCAGGAGAAGCAGACTATGTGTTTCCCCAGCTGGTGCGCCGCATCCGCTCGGGTGAATCGCTTCAGGACCTGGGTGGTGTGACCTTCCGGGTGAATGGTGAAACTGTAACCAGTTCGGCGCCCCAGACGTTCGTAGACAATCTTAACGATCTGCCTTATCCCGACCACCGCGACTACTACCAGGCCCTGCATGCCTCCACCGCCGTGAGTATGGTTGTTCCGGAGACCACTATGGAAACTTCGCGCGGCTGCTGGTGGGGACAAAAACACCACTGCACTTTTTGCGGGCTGAATGGCATGGGCATGACCTATCGCAGCAAAACGCCCGACCGCGCCTACCAGGAAATCAAGTACCTGCTGGAAACCTACCGCAGCCCGGAGATTTTCAATACCGACAACATCGTCGACATCCGTTATTTCACTGAGCTTTTCCCGCGCCTGGCGGCCGATGGTTTCAAGATTCAACTTTTCTACGAGACCAAATCGAATCTGAAGAAAAACCATTTGC
>JBAVUZ010000831.1:0-3530 GCA_049697035.1 Candidatus Angelobacter sp.
ATGCCACGGTCCGCTGGGCACAAACCCGAATTCGCTGTTTTGCCAAAAGTGCTCTGTGCATTACCCGGCGTGCGATGGCATTCTTATGCTGCTGCCACAGGATGAATTAAAAAGCCTCTATCCGGATGCCGTTCGGACAGTTGCTCATGAAAATCTTTGATCTATGTGACTTGCACCAATCCTTCGACCGGATTGGGATAGAAACCTTACCTCGCACGACTAATGCACTTTATCTGTATTAGTGCTTGCCGCCTTTTAAGCTCGGTTTTTTGTAGCCCTTCCCCAGGCGCTCAAATACCGCCGCGCACATAATCGGCAATCCGACTGTGGCATCGATAAAGACCTCGCCAAAGCGACCGCCTTCAGCCGGTGGGACAAATTTACCCCATGAAATAGCCTCTGAATATGGCGACCCTGAAAGGCCGCCCCAGTACACCGGCTCGGGACAGATACGCACGCCATAGTGATAGCGCTTGAGTGGGACATCTTCTCCCGCGCGACGCACCCGCAGTTCGCAGTAAGGCCCAAATTGTTGCGCCCAGTTTCGCGGCACGCCGCCGCCAATGGTCAAAATGCCCAATTTCTTCTGCTGCAAAAGCGTTTCCGCAAAGTAATTCAGGTCAAGAAACGGATCGTAGCGCAATTGCGGCTTGCCTTCTCTGGCGCGCATGCGATTATTCAGCGCCACATCCAATCCCATTTCTGAATCGGTGAACGCCGGAACAAAGACCGGAACATTTTTCTCATACGCCGATTTCAAAATGCCCCGCCCCTTAGCGTGGTGCTTCAAGTGGTCGCCTATCGCGCGATTCAACTTCCATGAACACATGATCTGCTGCGGGTCCCATTTGCCCAGCACTTCTTCCATTACCAGTTCCACATGGTCCAGATTCTGCTCCGGCTCCAGCGTATCATACACCCGGTTGTACCCCGCTTCGTAAAGCTCAACGTCGTTCATTCGGGGGTCATAGCGATAATGGTTGCAGCCGGTTGCTTCCACCAGTCCATGCGCCATTAACGCGCCCGTGGAGACCACGGCATTCACCAGCCCTTTATCGATCAGGTCGCAGACGATCAGCCCCTGCTTGGCCACTGTCATGGCGCCGGCCAGGGTCATGACCACAAAGCAGTCTTTGTCGCGGGCCATCGCTTCCAGCACGTCCACCGCTTCTCCAAGCTGGCGGCCGGTAAACGCTGTGTCCGCCATGCCGCGCATCAGGTCGCTGATGCTCTTGGCCTTGGAAAGATCCAGCGGAAATACCGGAGAGAGTTTGTCCTGCACCGGATCGTGCAATTTGCGGTCAATGCCTGTGCCTTCCTGCTTCTTGCTCAATGCTTCACCTCTTGGGATTCGTGTGTTCGGGCAAACTTTAAAAAGTAAACGCTGCGGAGCACGGAGTCAAACCGCGAGCTTTTGATATTCTTGAACTGGTCTTTGCAATTGCCAAAATCGACAATTGAAAATCACCGTTGGGAGTAAGTGTTTTTCAATTTCGGCGATTTTGGCAATGTTGGCAATCCTGGCAATCCAAAGAGAACGCTAATGCCCAATCCAGATAGCTTCACGATCGGCCTGATTCAGATGCACTGCTCCGCCGACCCGGACGACAATCTTCGCCGGGCCGAAGAGAAAGTGCGTGCTGCCGCCAAACAGGGCGCGCAGATGGTTTGCCTGCCGGAGCTTTTCCGCACGCAATATTTCTGCCAGCGTGAAGACGCCGCGCTTTTCGACCTGGCCGAAACGGTCCCTGGCCCAACCACGGAAGCGATCTCCGCAGTCGCCCGCGAAACCAAGACCACGGTCGTAGTTTCCGTCTTCGAGCGGCGCGCGCGCGGCCTCTACCACAACACTGCCGTCATTCTTGACGCCGATGGCAGCACCAGGGGCCTCTATCGCAAGATGCACATCCCGGACGATCCTCTTTATTACGAGAAGTTCTACTTCACCCCGGGCGATCTCGGCTTTAAAGCCTTCGACACTGAGTATGGACGCATGGGTGCCCTCGTCTGCTGGGACCAGTGGTATCCCGAAGGCGCACGCCTTACGGCTCTGCAGGGCGCCAATATTCTTTTCTACCCAACGGCAATCGGCTGGCATCCGGACGAAAAGGCCGAGTTTGGCACGGTCCAGCATGATGCCTGGCGCACGATTCAGCGCGCACACGCTATCGCTAACGGCGTTTTTGTGGGCGTGGTCAATCGAGTGGGCCACGAGTTCGGTGACATTCTCGGCAATCGAGCCCAGGGCAAAGGCCTGGAATTCTGGGGCGGATCGTTTCTTTGCGATCCCTTTGGCCGGATCATCGTTGAGGCATCGCACGACAAGGAGGAAATCCTCATTGGCCAGTGCGATTTAAAACATCTGGAAGATGTCCGCCGCAACTGGCCGTTCCTGCGCGACCGCCGCATTGATAGCTATGGCGGCATTACGCAGAGGTTTCTGGATTAATGTCGCACGCGAAGACGCCCGTGGTTGTCGAGCCCACGCCCCGTTCCCTAGGCTACCATATGCCCGCCGAATGGGAGCCACACCAGTCCACATGGCTCGCGTGGCCGCATAATCGTTCTGACTGGCCGGGAAAATTCGAAGCCATTCCATGGGTCTTTGCCGATATCATCCGCCATCTTGGCCGCCATGAGGATGTAAATCTCATAGTTGCGTCCCCGAATGAGAAGCAAACTGCACGCGAGACCCTGAAGCGCAGCCATGTCGACATGAAGCGCGTAAAGCTTCACATCTGGCCCACCAACCGGATCTGGACGCGCGACTCTGGACCTATCTTTGTCAGGAATCGACAAGGCGTGGCGCTTACCAACTGGCGCTTCAATGCCTGGGCCAAGTATTCCGACTGGAAGCATGACAACCAGCTTCCTGAGCGCATTGGGAAAAAGCTTAAGCTGCGGCAGTTTACACCCGTGATCGATCGCAACCGCAAACCGCATCACGTGGTCCTTGAAGGTGGCAGCATTGACGTGAATGGCCAAGGGCTGATGCTGAGCACGGAAGAGTGCCATCTGAGCAGGGTCCAGGAGCGCAATCCGGGCCTATCGCAGCGCGACCTTGAGCAGGTGTTCGCGGATTATCTGGGTGTGGAAAAAGTAATCTGGCTGGGATGCGGCATCCAGGGCGACGACACGCACGGCCATGTCGATGACATTTCGCGCTTCGTCGCGGCGGATACCGTGCTAACTGTGGTGGAACCCAACAGGAGCGATGCCAACTACGAACTGCTGCAGGAAAATCTGCGCCGGCTGCGCGCCGCCACCGATCTTCAGGGACGCAAGCTGCAGATCGTCGAGCTACCGCTTCCCCGCCCTGTTATCTTCCGCGGACAGCGGCTGCCTGCCAGCTACGCCAACTTTTACATCGCCAACAGGTTGGTGCTGGTGCCGACCTTCAACGACCCTAACGATCGCCGTGCTCTGAATATTCTCGCCGATTTGTTTCCCGATCACGAAATCGTCGGCATACACTGCGGAGACTTTATCTGGGGCCTGGGTGCAATCCACTGTATGACACAGCAACAACC
>JBAVUZ010000832.1:0-12311 GCA_049697035.1 Candidatus Angelobacter sp.
GGATGGAAGAGGGGAAGAGGTGATGGTGGGGTACTACGTGGCGCGGCGCGGGATCGAGGCGGGAGAGTTGAGGGCGCACCTGGAAGAGCGGCTGATCCGGGAGACGGTGCCGAACTTCTTCGTGCACCTCGAACAAATCCCGCTGACTCCGAACGGCAAGATCGATTACAAAGCGCTGCCAACGGTGGAAGAGATACATCGCTCGATCTCGGGAAAGGGAGGGCGGGTGGCGGCGGCGACAGCGGTGGAAGAGATCGTGGCGGGGATATGGGCGGAGGTGTTGCGGTTGCCGCAGGTGGGCGTGGAAGACAACTTCTTCGAACTCGGCGGCCACTCCCTGCTGGCTACGCAAGTCATTTCGCGCGTGCGAACGGCATTCCATCTGCAGCTTCCGTTGCGTGCGCTTTTTGAATCCCTCACCGTCTCTGGGCTGGCGAAGACAATTCAGCAGGGCCTCACAGCCAACACGCCGGCGCCTGCGGCCATCGCATCAACGGACCGGAAAAACGTTCCGCTTTCATACGCGCAGGAGCGGATGTGGTTCCTGCAGCAACTGGATCCGGACAGCAGCGCCTACAATCTGGCCTTCGAGCTAATCCTGAAAGGCGAACTCAACCGGGAAGCTTTCCGCCATGCCCTTGCGGAAGTTGTGAAGCGCCATCAGGTACTGCGCACTACGTTCCCGATCGTGGACGGCAATCCTATCCAGAAGGTCGCGGCGGAGGCAGAGCTTGGTCTGGAGGAAGCATCGCTTCTGCCTCTTCCTGAATACGAACGTGAAAATGAAATCGAACGCCTGTCGAAGCTTGAAGCCGCGAAGCCGTTTAACCTGGAAAAGGGCCCGCTCCTGCGGTTCAAACTGATCGAGAAGCAGGAACAGGAATTCATTTTTCTGATTACCATGCACCACATCGTCAGCGACGGATGGTCGCAGGCGATTTTGGCGCGCGATTTCAGCCGGTTCTACGAATCTTACTTGCGAAGCGAGAGCGCGGGGTTGCCTGCTCTCGACATTCAATATACTGATTTTGCCGTCTGGCAACGTGAGTGGTTGCAAGGCGAGGTCCTGGAAGCGCAGCTTTCGTTCTGGAAAAAGCAGTTGGCCAGCGCTATCCCAACGGAGCTGCCGACGGACTTCGTTCGTCCTCCCGTTCTCAAGGACAGCAAAACCATCGAATGGGACCTAGGCCAGGAGCTGACGGAGGAGTTGCATCGGTTGAGCCGCCGGGAAGGCGCGACCCTGTTCATGACCTTGCTGACGGGCTTTGACCTGCTGCTCTCACGCTACACGGGGCAGAAGGACATTACTGTAGGAACCGGGATTGCCAACCGGAACCACCAGGGGACGGAGCGACTGATCGGCTTCTTCGTGAACACCCTGGTTTTGCGGACGGACCTGGACGGCGAGATCAGCGTGCGCGAGCTGCTAGCGCGTGTCCGGGCGATGGTGCTCTCGGCCTACGACCATCAGGACCTTCCCTACGAGAAGCTGGTGGAGCATCTGGCTGCGCACCAGCGCAGCCGTTCCCAGCTTTTCCAGATCATGTTCGCGCTGCAGAATGTGGAGCCGGCTGAACTGCAACTGCCCGGCCTGCAAATGGGCGAAATCAGGACGGAAGAAAGCGGCACAAAATTCGAATTGATGCTGATGTTGCGGGAGAGCGCAGGCAGCCTCAAGGCGAGACTCTCCTATGCTCCTGAACTCTACGAGCGGTCGCGGATGGAGCATCTGCTGGCGCATCTTCAGGCTGTGCTGGAACAGATGGCGAGCGGGCCGGATGAAGCGATTGCCCGCATCTCGCTCCTGCGCGAATCGGAGCGCCGGCAAGTCCTGGCATGGGGCGGGAACAATACCCGTGCAGATGTCGCGGCACTGTTCGAGCAGCAGGCGCTCAAGAATCCCTTCGCGGCGGCAGTGGAGGACAATGGCCGCTCGGTCACATATCGGGAGCTGAACCGGCGCGCAAACCAGCTTGCCCGATATCTCAAGAGATCGGGTGTGCGGGGCGAAGGGATCGTTGGCATTTGCCTGGAGCGAGGCCTCGATGCGATCGTGAGCATGCTTGCGATACTCAAAGCTGGTGCTGCGTACCTTCCCTTGGACATCAGCTATCCTCCGGAGCGGCTCAGCTTCATGCTGCAGGACGCGGGCGTCAGGGTCCTGATCGGGCCGCTGCCTTCTCTGGCAACGCAGGCCGGCATAGTTTCCATCGATCTTGAAAAGCAGCAGGACGAGATTGGCAAAGAGAGCCCGGACAATCTTGGCATTCCCGTCGAGCCTGCCAACCTTGCTTACGTGATTTACACATCCGGTTCCACAGGGCAGCCGAAAGGGACGTTGATCGTCCACGCTGCCATCGTGCGTCTGGTGCTGAATGCGGACTACGTACAGTTGAAGCCGGAAAACAGGGCAGCGCAACTTTCGAACATGTCATTTGACGCGGCCACGTTCGAAATCTGGGGGCCGCTCCTGAATGGCGGTTCGATCGCCGTCATGCCACGCGATACGGTTCTGAACCCGGCGGAATTCCGCAATGCTCTCCGGGAAAAGAAGGTGGACGTGGTCTTTGTAACCACGGCATTGTTCAACCAGGTGGCCAGAGAGCAGGAAGACGCGTTTGAGCCCCTGAAATACATGTTGTTCGGCGGCGAAGCGGTGGATCCGCAGTGGCCGCGCTCTGTGCTAAAAAAAGCGCCGCCGCAGAACCTGCTGCACGTGTATGGGCCCACAGAGGTCACCACCTTCTCAACCTGGCATCGGATTGAGTCAGTGCCGGAAAATGCCAAGACGATCCCGATTGGAAAACCCATTGCAAACACGCAAGCCTACGTTCTCGATGAAGAGCTTTCTCTGTGCCCAGCGGGGATACCGGGAGAACTTTATCTCGCCGGCGAGGGGCTGGCCCGCGGCTACCTGAATCAACCTGACTTGACCGCGGTCAAGTTTGTGCCGAACCCATTCGCTCAGGTCGCGGGTGAGCGGATGTACCGGACGGGAGACCTCGTCCAGCAACGGTTCGACGGCAGCATCGAGTTCATCGGACGGCGCGACCAGCAAATCAAGATCCGCGGCTTCCGCGTGGAGCTGGGAGAAATTGAAAATGCGCTGCTGAAGCATCCTTTCGTGCAACAGGCCCTGGTCGCATGCCGTGAAGACGTGCCCGGCGAGAAGCGATTGCTGGGATATGTGGTGCCGGCGCAAGGCGCGACCGTTACGGGAAGGCAGTTGAGAGACCATCTCAAAACGCTCCTGCCCGAATACATGATTCCTTCCGGCTTCGTCCAGATGGAGCAGTTTCCGCTGAACCCGAACGGCAAAGTGGACCGCAAGGCCCTGCCCGCAAACGCGGAAACGTTCGCCGATGAGGCCGTGACCGCCATGGCCCAGGAAGAAGAGCGGATTATCTGTGCGATCTTCGCTGAAATCTTGCAATTGCCGCAGGTCGGCCTGGAGGAAAATTTCTTCGAAATCGGCGGCCACTCGCTGCTGGCGACGAAGGCGATATCGCGCCTGCGAGAAGCGCTGGCGATCGACCTGCCCTTGCGCGCGTTGTTCGAGTCCCCTACGCCCTCAGCCCTGGGGCAAGCGTTACGCCAGCTCCGCCTTTCCAGCCATGGCATTCTTCCCGCGCTTTCGCGTGCTGAAAGGTCCGGCGAGCTTCCGCTTTCCTATGCCCAGCAACGTCTCTGGTTCCTGGAGCAGCTCGAGCCCGGCAGGCATCTGTACAACATTCCATTCAGCATCCGCCTGGAGGGAACGCTGGACAAAGACGCGCTGAAGCGCAGCGTCCGGGAGCTGGTCCGCCGGCATGAGGCGCTGCGGACAGCATTTTCC
Source organism: Candidatus Angelobacter sp. (assembly GCA_049697035.1). Classification (GTDB taxonomy): domain Bacteria; phylum Acidobacteriota; class Terriglobia; order Terriglobales; family Acidobacteriaceae; genus Angelobacter. The sequence continues at coordinate 3,836 of JBAVUZ010000832.1, forward strand.
TCGGAGCAAGGGAAACCGGCACAGAAAATTTCTGAGCAGTGCGATTTTGGCTGGGAGGATCTGGACCTGCGGCAGTTCGCAGACAAGGATGCAGCGGTGCGGCGCGCGTCGCTGAAAGTTGCGGACGATCCATTCAACCTGAGTACAGGACCACTGCTGCGAATGGCGCTCCTGCGGACGCGGGATGGGGAGCACATTCTTGCCGGAGCCATGCACCACATCATCAGTGACGGCTGGTCGATCGGAATCATGGTCCGCGAGATCAGCCAGTTGTACCAGGCCTATGCCACCGGGAGCAGTGCCAGTCTGCCTGAATTGCCGGTGCAATATGCCGATTTCGCCATATGGCAAAGGAACTGGCTCCAGGGTGCGACGCTGGAAAAACAGCTTTCCTACTGGCGTGAGCAGTTGGAAGCAGCGCCTATTCTCGAGCTTCCCACCGACCGTCCGCGGCCTGCTGTTCCCAGCGGCATGGGCGAGCGGCAAGAATTGCACATTCCCGCCCGCTTATCCAGGGAGCTGAAGGAACTTGCCGGAAGCGAAGGTGCCACGCTCTTCATGGTCATGCTGGCTGCCTTCGATCTGATGCTGGGCAAGTATTCAGGCCAGCAGGAAGTGGTGTTGGGGACGGTGGTCGCCAACCGCAACCTTCTTGAAACCGAGCCGCTGATTGGTTTCTTCGTGAATACCCTGGTGCTCAGGATTGATTTGGGCGGCAACCCGAGTTTCAGGACCCTCCTGCATCGAGCGCGAGAAGTGGCTCTGGAAGCTTATCGCAATCAGGACCTCCCGTTTGAAAAGCTGGTGGATGAGTTGCAGCCTGAGAGGAGTTTAAACCAGACTCCTTTCTTCCGCGTGATGCTTCTGTTTCAGAACATAGAGATGGGCGAGCTGGAATTGCCGGGCGTGAGGTTGAGCCAGGTCCCAGCACTTTCCGAAGCCCCGAAATTTGACCTGACGCTGCAGTTGTCCGAAAAAGAAAACGCGATCCGCGGGCAGATTACTTATCCTTTTGATCTGTACGATCCGGAGACAATCACCGCAATGGCCAAGCACCTGCTGAGGGTGCTGGAGCAGGTGGTTGCCGCGCCGGACCAGCCCATTGGAGAAGTCTCTCTTCTGAGCGCCGCTGAGGCTGCGCAGATGATGAGCGAGTTTTCGGGCAGAGAGACGGAAAACTCGCGTAGGTGCATTCATCAGATTTTCGAAGAAGTTGCGCAGAAAAATCCGCGCGCAGTGGCTGTGGAAGCCGAAGGCGTGCGCGTGACCTATGAAGAGCTGAACCGGCGCGCGAACCGGCTGGCGCACCACCTCATCCATTTGGGGACGGGGCCCGAGGTGCGAGTCGGCCTGTGCGTGGAGCGGTCTATCAAGATGGCGGTCGGGCTGCTTGGAATTCTGAAAGCGGGCGGAGCATACGCCGTGCTGGACCCGGAATATCCGCAAGAGCGGCTTGCGTTCATGATGGAAAATTCGGAGGCGCCTCTACTGCTGACGGAAGAGAAGCTGCTGGCCAGGCTGCCTTCGGGCGCTTTCAAGGTCGTGAGCCTGGACCGCGACTCCGCGGAAATCGACCGGCAGCCGGCGCAAAATCCAAATGTCCCGGTCACGGCGGACAATCTAGCCTACGTGATTTATACCTCGGGCTCGACGGGGCTGCCCAAAGGGACGGACGTTCCGCATCGCAGCATCCCTGGATTTATCTTTGGCGTGAATTACGTCTCGTTCGGGCCGGAAACGGTGCTGCTGCAGCACTCCTCGGTAAGCTGGGACGCGCTCACTCTCGAGCTCTGGCCGGCCCTGCTGACCGGCGGGCGCTCCGTACTCTATTCAGAACGGACGCTGACCGCTGCGGACCTGCAAAGCTGTGTGGGCCGTTTTGGGGTGAATACCGCCTGGATCACCTCAGCGCTATTTAATTCGTTGATCGATGCTGCGCCGGAGAGCTTTGCCGGAATCCGCTTCCTCATGGTGGGGGGCGAGGCCATCTCCGTCCCCCACATTCAGCGCGCTGTGGCCACGTTGCTGCAGACGCAAATCGTGAACGGGTATGGCCCCTCCGAGTGCACTGTTTTCAGCAACTGTTATGTCATTCCGCGCAGTTTTCCGCAACAGCTTCCGGCTGTCCCTATCGGCAAGCCGATTGGCGACCGCCGTGTTTATCTGCTCGATCCCTGGCTCAAACCTGTGCCGGATGGCATCCCCGGTGAAATCTACATCGGCGGAGCTAGCGTAGCCAGAGGCTATTTGCGCCACCCGATGATGACGGCGGAAAAATTCGTTCCCGATCCCTTTACCTCGGATGAGGGATCGCGCCTGTACAGAACAGGCGACCTCGCCCGCCGTCTGCGCGATGGCGACCTGCAATTCGTGGGAAGGGCCGATCATCAGGTGAAGATCCGCGGCTTCCGGGTAGAGATCGGCGAAGCGGAAGCGGCGCTGGCCGCACATCCGGAGCTGGAGCAGGTGGCCGTAGCGGTGCGGCAGGAAGCTGGACGAGAGAAGCGGCTGGTGGCTTATTTTGTTCCCGTGCAGGGAAGCATCTTGACGGGCGCAGGTTTGCGGGAGTATCTCCGCGAAAAGCTGCCCGAATACATGATCCCGTCGGCCTTTGTGGCGATCGAGAAGCTGCCACTCACAACGACAGGCAAGGTTGACCGGGCGGCCTTGCCCACGCCTCCGGCGGACGCGAGGCATACGGCCGACTACGAAGCGCCACGAACACCGGAAGAGACGATGCTGGCAGAAATCTGGAGCCATGTGCTTCGGCTGCCTCAAGTCGGCATTCACGATAACTTCTTTGCGTGCGGCGGCGATTCGATCCTGAGCATTCAGATTGTCGCGCGGGCGAACCAGCGCGGGTTGAAGCTGACGCCGAAGGACATCTTCCAACATCAGACCATCGCCGAACTGGCCAAGGTTGCGCGGACCGGCATGAAGCTGGAGCATGAGCAAGGTCCGGTTACCGGGCGGGTCCCGCTCACCCCGGTACAACACTGGTTCTTCGAGCATTGCGATACCCTGCGTGAGCACTTCAACCAAGCTGTGATGTTTGAATCCGCCAGGCACATGACCCGGCAGCAGTGGGTGGCGGCGCTCGAAAAGCTGACAGGGCACCATGATGCGCTGCGCCTGCGGTATTTGCAGGAAGGCAGGACATGGACGCAATTGATTGCGCCCATCGCAAGCGAAGATTTTGTGGAATATCTGGATCTTTCGGCACTCTCTCCCGAGCAACAGCAGGAGAGGTTTGAGCGGAGCGGGAAGCAACTGCAATCCAGCTTGGACCTCCAACAAGGGCCGCTCGTGCGCGCCGCCGTTTACCATATGGGGGCGGAGAAGCCGCAGCGAGTGCTGTTGGTGGTCCATCACCTCGGAGTCGATGGCGTCTCCTGGCGAATCCTGATCGAGGACCTGCAAACTATCAGTGAAGATCTGTTGCGTGGGGTCTCGCCCGCGGACATCCGCCTGCCAGCGAAGACGAGTTCCTTTAAAAGCTGGGCGGAACAGTTAACAAGGCATGCCGGCTCCGCATCTGTGCTGGAGGAAGCCGATTACTGGAATGCTCTACTGGAGAGGGCCGGGTCCAGCCAGGAGAAGCGTTCCGTCGGCATGAATACGGTGGGTTCCGCGCGGAGCGTGAGCATCAGCTTCAGCAATTTGGAGACGCAGTTCCTGTTGCAGGACCTTCCATCCGTTTATCACACGCAAATCAACGATGTGCTGCTGGCTGCCCTGGCCGGCGCCTGGGCACGGTGGAGCGGCGAAAACAGACTGGCGGTCGAACTCGAAGGGCATGGGCGCGATTACGGATTTGAAGAGCTCGACGTGACGCGCACGGTCGGATGGTTCACCAGCCTTTACCCGGTGGTGATCGAGTGGGAACGTCCGGAGGACATCAAGCACGGTTTGCGCGCGACGAAAGGGCTGCTGCGCAATGTTCCGCAAAATGGATTGAACTATGGCCTGCTGCGCTATTGCTCGAAGAATGATGCCGCGGAGCGGCTGCGCCAATTATCCTCGCCAGAGGTGAGCTTCAACTATCTGGGACAATTCGATTCAAGCATCGCCACCGACCGATTCCTCAGGCCGGTACTGGATAAGGTTGGAGAAACTCAAGCCGCCGCCCAGGAGCGCGGCCACGCAATCGAGATCGGCGCGAGCGTCTCTGGAGGGCGGTTGCACGTCAACTTTACCTACAGCGAGAACCTGCACCGACCCGAACAGATAGAGCAACTCGCGGGCTGCTACCGCGAAGCCATGGCAGCGATCCTGACGCACTGCGCGCAAGAGGACGCGGGTGGATTCACACCATCGGATTTTCCGCTGGCAAAGCTGGCGCAGGAAGAAATAGATCAACTTATCGGCAGGGGAGAAAGCGTAGAGGATGTCTATCCCTTGTCGCCGATGCAGCACGGCATCCTGTTCCATTCGCTCTACAATCCCGGATCGGTCGTTTACTTCAATCAATTCAGTTGCCGGATGGATGCACTGGACGTCACAGCTTTCCGCAGGGCCTGGGAAGAAGTTGTGGCGCGGCACTCCATGCTGCGGACATCCTTTTTATGGGAAGGCCTGGCGCAGCCCATTCAGGTTGTGCACACGCAAGTGGAAGTCCCATGGCTTGAGGATGACTGGCGCGGCATGAATGAAGCCGGGCAGCAGGAGAAATGGAGCCGGTTCCTGATTGCGGACCGTCAGCGTGGTTTTGATTTTCAGCAGACCCCGCTGCTCCGCCTGGCTGTGATCCGCATCAGCGACAGCGGATACTACTTTGCCTGGAGCACGCACCACGTCCTGCTCGACGGCTGGTGCCAACAGATCATCATCGCGGAAGTGTTCTCCTTCTACCAGGCGCACCGCGAGGGCAGACGGTTGCAGCTGCCGCAGCCAACCCCGTTCCGCGCATATATTGCCTGGCTCGCGGACCGTAATCAGCGGGATTCAGAGAGATTCTGGAAGCAGGAGCTCCATGGTTTTCGAGAGCCGACCAGGTTGCAGGTCGAGCGGCAAAAGCGGGCGGACGATGAAGCCGCTCCCGAATACGTGGAGAAAGTCGAACGCCTGACCCAGGAACTCACAAGCCGACTCGAGGCGCTCGCCCGCGACCAGCAAGTCACGCTCAACACCGTGGTGCAGGGGGCTTGGGCCGTAGTTTTGTCACGGTACAGCGGGAGTTGCGATGTGTTGTTCGGCGCGACTGTCGCAGGCCGCCCGGCCGCCATTCGCGGAATCGAGGGAATGGTGGGCTGCTTCATCAATGCCCTGCCGGTGCGCGTGGACGTCAAAGGCGATGAACCGGTTACGGCCTATCTCAAGGGCCTGCAGGAAAGACAGGCGCACGCGCGCGAGCACGAATCCAGTCCGCTGCTGAATATCCAGGAGTGGAGTGAACTCGAGCGAGGCACCCCGTTATTCGACTATATCGTGGGGTTCCAGAATTTTCCTGTGGACCAGGAAACGCGGGAAAAGATCCGCCAGACCATGAAGCTGGACTTGCTGGACGCCCTGGACAGCAATAATTATCCGTTGACACTCATGGTAACGCTTGGACGCGAGCTGCTTTTCCGGTGGAATTACGTGCTTCAACAGTTTGAGCCTGAGGTGATGGACGCGTTGCACAAACACCTCGTGCTTGTGTTGGAGCAGATGGCGCAAAAGTCGGAACAGCAGCAGATCGCCGACATCGCCCTCGTCAGCGAGGCCCAAAAGCGGCAAATCATGGCGGAGCGGAAACGGGCGGAGGTCCTCCCACAGCGGAAACTCATACATGAAGTTTTTGCCGAGCAAGCGCACAAACATCCCCGCCATACGGCGATTGAGAGCGGTGGCGGCCGCCTGAGCTATGAAGATCTGGACCGGCATTCTAGCCGGTTTGCGGAATATCTGGGCCATCACGGGATCGGGGCGGAGACACGGGTCGCGGTTGCTCTTCCGCACGGCGCGGAGCTGATCACGTCCATCCTGGCCGTGGCAAAGATCGGGGCCGTCTGCATCCCCCTGGACGTTGCCGCCCAGCCGTCGTGGCTCAAAGCTATTTTGCGGGAGTCACAAGCTGAGCTTCTGCTGGCAGAGTCCTCGCTTTGCGGCAAGTTCGGCGCTGGTATTCGCACCGTCTGCCTGGAGTCCGAGTGGAGCGAGATCGTGCGATATGCCGGCAACACACTGGGTTCTCAATCCGGCGCTGGTGCTCCGGCGTTTCTCCTGTATTCGCCGGATTCGTCGCAGGCGAAGGGCGCAATCATCACCCACGAAGGCCTGTGGAACCAGTTGGGGTTAATCGGGCAGCCGCTCCGTGGCGGGCAGGAGCGCTACTGGCTGAACACCGCAGCCGGAGACCTGTTGTTCGCGGCCGAGGTTTACGCGCCGCTTCTTGCGGGATCTACCCTGGTGCTCGACGGAGCGGCGCCTGGGATGAGCATGCAGGCAGCGCACGTTGACAATAATAATGGGAACCCCGAGCTTCCCAAGGACCGGCTGGTTCCGCTGAATCGAGACGGAGCGCCACTCTCTTATCATCAGGAACGGCTGTTCTTCATCGACCGCTTCGAAGCCGGCGTGGTCTATGCCGCCAACCCGGTGTACCACAACATCCCGCTGGTATTGCGAATCCGCGGCGAACTGGACCTGGCGGTTCTCGAAGACAGTCTGAATCACCTGCTCCAGCGCCATCAAGCGCTGCGTACGACGATCGTGGAAGAAGGAGAGCAGGCGCAGCAAGTGGTGAGCTCGTCCTTCGATCTGCGGCTGCAGGTCTATGAAGTAGAAGGCGGTTTGCAAGACGCCCACGTGCAGCGATTAGCCACCCAGGAGGCAGCCATTCCATTTTCACTGAAGGGACGGCCGCTGGTGCGCGCCACGGTGTTTTGCAGCTCGGGCGAGATGCTGCTGGTTCTTGTGGCGCACCACATCATCGCCGATCGCTTCTCGATGCGCATACTCGCCGACGAGCTTGAGGAAACCTATTCCGCCCTGGCTGCCGGAGACCCTGTCAGGCTGAGTGAGATCACTATCCAGTATCGAGATTTTGCCGAATGGCAGCGGGGGTTGCGTCCGGAAGAGTGGGAACCGCTGTGGCTCTACTGGAAGCGGCAGCTCGGCGACAGGGTGAGCCTGGAACTGCCGTGGATCTGCGCCCGTCATCCGGTCCATATATATAGGAGCAGCATACACAAGTTTTCGCTGCCGCCGGAGCTTCAGCATTCGCTCACCCGGTTCAGTACCGAACATGGCGCTGATGCCGGAGACGTGCTCCTGGCCTGCTTCTATGTGCTTCTGCACCACTATTCAGGACAGCAGGAATTCCTGGTAGGAATTACGAACCACTGCCGGAACATCGCTGGCGGTGAAAATGTCATTGGCCCCTTTTCCAATCTCCTGGTTGTCAGCGGCCGGCCGCAAGGCCGCACCTTTGCCGAATTCCTGGCCGAAATTACCGCCACTGCGGCGGAGGCACGGCGGCATCGTGAAATGCAGTTCGATTTGCTGGTGCAAAAGTTAAAGCCGGCCAATGATATGAGCCGCACGGCCTTGTTCGATGTGCTCTTCCAATATGAACCGGATGCCGGAAAGAAGATGCGTTTCGGCCAGCTTCAGGGAGAAGTGTTTGAAAGCAACCTGGGATACGGCAAATACGACCTCAACCTGCTGGTGCAAGCCACTGCCGCGGGCCTTGAAGCCACGCTGATTTACAACCTGGAACTCTACGACCCGAGGATCATAGAGCAGATGATGGGGCATTTTGCCTCGCTGCTCGAGTCGATTACCACAAACCCGTCTGTTCCGATCAAGGAAATTCCGCTGCTGACCGCGGAACAGCGGATTCGTCAGCTCGAGACGTGGAATGCCACGAGCGCCGGTTATCCAACGCACGCGACGATCCATGGACTTTTTGAAGCGCAGGCGATGGCACGGCCTGGGTGTGTTGCCCTGAAGTGTGGCCATGAGTCGCTCACGTACGCGGAGCTGAACGCAAGAGCCAACCAGATTGCGCACCTGCTGAGAGCGCAAGGAGTTCTCCCGGACACTCTGGTTGCCATTTGTCTGGAGCGGTCGATCGACATGGTGGTGGCCGTGATGGGCGTGTTGAAGTCCGGGGCCGGCTACCTGCCGCTCGATCCATTCCATCCCACGGACCGCTTGCAGTTCACGGTCAACGATGCGCAAGTCAAACACCTGATCACGACCCGGCCCGTACTTGAGCGCTGCGGCCTGAATGTGGTGGCCGTGATGTTGCTGGATGAGCACGGCCCGGCCATCGAGGCTCAGCCCGCCGCCAATCCCGCGATGTTGAGCGTACCTGGCGGTCTTGCGTATTGCATTTATACGTCAGGGTCTACGGGCAGTCCGAATGGCGTGTTGATCGAGCACCGCCAGGTAGTGCGCCTCATCAGTAATGATCGGCAGTACTTCGACTTCAACGCCAACGATGTCTGGCTCCTCTTCCATTCGTATGGCTTCGATTTCTCCGTATGGG
>JBAVUZ010000833.1:0-2505 GCA_049697035.1 Candidatus Angelobacter sp.
GCCGCGATCTTCTCCTTGGCCGACTCCAGCTTAGGACGGCCAACGTCGCTGGTGAAATGGATCACCTGGCGCTGCAGGTTGGTGAAGTCCACAACGTCAAAATCCACCAGCCCCAGCGTGCCCACGCCAGCGGCAGAAAGATACAGCGCCAGCGGCGATCCCAGCCCGCCTGTCCCGATACAAAGCACACGCGCGGCCTTGAGCTTCTGTTGGCCTTCCATCCCCACTTCCGGCATGATCAGGTGCCGTGAATAGCGGAGGACTTCTTCATTGCTCAGTGCTGGTGGCTCATGCGGGGCAATTGTTGTGGCCATGGAAACTTCCTTTCAAAAAGAAGAAAAACGAATCATGAATGATCGAGCAGGATTTCAGGCGAATTAGCGGGAGGCCCGCATAAGACATCGGGCCATGGCAGGCATTCGGCGCTGCGGCAATGATGCGTGGGAAACCATCGACTTATTATATGTCACGTGGCATACACGGGAGAACGCTGGTTGGCCACAATCTCAATACTTTCTCCCTGAAAAGCCTTTTTCTCCTCAGACCCTACCAGTACGAATGAAGCCGTGGACGTAGGTGTTCCCTGTTCCACGCTGGTAATCACATAAGAACAATCAAACCAGTGGGCTTCCGCCAGGTCGGTAGAAGAGTAATTGGGGGAATGGTCCGGATGGGAGTGATAGAACCCGATAATGCTTTCCCCACGGCTACGCGCCAGCTTCAGTGCGGCAATCACCTGTTCAGGATTGATGCTGTAGCGGTCCGCGGGCGAATCCACCCGCATGTTTTCACAGGTAAGGGTCAAAGTGACCTGCCGGTGCCCTTCCACCACATTGCCCAGCAGAATGCCACAGCATTCATGGGGATAGCTGCGTTTGGCTTCCCAACGGATCAGATCGTAGTCAGCCTTGCTGATCTTTAACATGTCGGACTTCTCCTGGGAAGTGGCGGCTTCACCAGTCATCCGGCCAGGGACGATCTTACGAAAGCTTTCCGATCAAAGAGCAAGACGAAGGGGCACCATGTTAGATGATCCAGAATGGAATTGCAGCACCTTTGCACCATTTTTTGTCAGTTTTTCTGGCAATCGCTTAATTTTGCACCTGTGCCTGTGCAAAATTCTTATCTTGATTAGATTTTTCTAAAAATTTGGGCCGACGATCCAGTTTACGAGTGACGGGAGCCAATGAATCTTTTTCTCTTGTTGACATTCGACAAGGAGCCTCGTCTACACTGTTGTCGACATTCGAGGGGTGGAATTGATGGGTGACCAGATCGAGCTTTTGCAGGGAACATTGGACCTGCTGATCCTGAAAACGCTGGCGCTTGAACCCATGCATGGCTGGGGAATAGCACAGCGCATCCAGCAGATTTCACAGGACGTTCTACAGGTCGGCCAGGGATCGCTTTATCCCGCGCTCCACCGCCTGGAGCAGCGTGGCTGGATCGGGTCGGAGTGGAGCACCTCTGACAATAACCGCCGGGCAAAATTTTACTCACTCACGCGCGTCGGCAAGAACCAACTGGAAAAAGAACTGGGCGAATGGGAGCGGCTCTCTGCCGCCATTGCACTGGTATTGCAACAAAGTTAAAGGAAGCGCCAATGTCGCTCACAAAATTGCGTGCCATCTTCAAGGGTCGTAAACAGCAGGAAAACGACGTGAATGAGGAATTGCGTTTTCATCTGGAGCGCCAGATCGAATCGAACATCGCCGCAGGCATGTCTCCCGATGAAGCTCGCCGCCAGGCGCTGATCGCCTTTGGTGGCATCCAGCAGACGCGAGAGAGTCTACGGGAAGTCCATCGCGGGCGATTCTTTGAAGCGCTGGCGCAGGACCTACGCTATGGCTGGCGCATGCTGCGTAAATCGCCGGCCTTTACGATCATTGCGGTTATTACGCTGGCGCTGGGCATCGGGGCCAACACGGCCATCTTCAGCTTGATTGACGCGGTGGTGTTCCGTTCCCTGCCGATCGCAGACCCGCAGAGCCTGATCGTCTTTCAATGGGAGTCGCACAAAGGCCCGGAGAATATGAACTACACCAATTTTGGCGAATGCGACGAAACCCACGACACTAAGAATGCTCGCGGCTGCTCATTGTCTTTGCCGTTCTTCAAGCAGGTACAGGCGCAGGCCGGTATCTTTTCCCATGTGGCGGCATACACCGAGATAGGACGGCTCGATATGAGCGGCAACGGTCCGGCGCGAATGGTGAAAGGCGAATTCGTGACGGGCGACTACTTCCAGACGCTCGGCGTGCGCGCTCATCTTGGCCGGCTCATCAACGCGGGCGACGACGACGCGAGCGCCCAGGGGGCTGCGGTGCTGGATCACAGCTTCTGGCAAACTGAGTTTGGCGGTTCGGAATCAGCGATCGGAAAAACGATCCGTTTGAATGGAATACCGTTCCAGATTATCGGCGTCACTGAGCCACGATTTGACGCTCTGACCTTGTCCAATAAATATGACGTGATCATCCCCATGGCGCAGCGCCCTGTGGTGGT
>JBAVUZ010000834.1:0-3533 GCA_049697035.1 Candidatus Angelobacter sp.
CGCGCACATTCACGCTGACTTTCTTGCTTCCACCCAGGCGGTAATAAGGCACGCCGTCCAATACGCGCAGCAGTTTGACCTGGACCTTAGGATCAAGGTCTCCGATTTCGTCCAGGAAAAGGGTTCCTCCATCGGCCATTTCAAAATAGCCTATTTTTTGGGCGTCTGCCCCGCTGAAAGCGCCTTTCTCATAGCCAAAAAGCTCGCTTTCAACCAAATGCTCAGGGATGGCGGCGCAGTTTACGTCCACCCAGGCTTTATTACAGCGGAGCGAGTGACTGTGGATGGAACGGGCAATCATTTCCTTGCCAGTGCCTGTCTCGCCCACGATCAACACCGCAGCCGGATGACATGCAACCTGCTCGACCAGCCGCATCACGCGCTTTAAGGCGTCACTGCGAACGATCTGACTGGTCAACTCACACGCGTTGTTAACCGCGGTCGACAGAATCCTCTCCTCTTATATGCGCGCAACATGGGCAGATAGCACGCATTTGTCACTCGTTATCGCCCATGATGAGACAAGTTCGTCACACCCGCAATTGAAGAAGTGATCGCAATGATTACTTAAGTTCCTCAACTTCAGCTTTATCCAATGCTCTTTCCGGGTATATCAGGCTAAACTTCGCCTATCACAGTACCGTTTTGGGAAGGCTTGCTGTGACACTTTAGTGCGCCGTTGACTCCGGGGGCTGCGACAAGAATGTCGCACGCATGTAAGGCATAGAGCCGAGTTGGCCTCAGACGGCAGAACGCTAAAGCATTGACCTAACAAGAGGAAACACCGTTCTTGGCTTGTTTGGCCCAGCAATTGCCTACTTAAGCATGGACGGAGACGGAAAAGAGTATGTCGAAGCAAGCGCGAATCTTTCTTTATGCAGTCTGCCTGGCAGGACTGGCTACGGCGGTCTACGGCGGAGTGGCGTGCAAGATCGATGATTTGCCCAAATTTATCGCCTATCTCTTGACCGCCCTGCTTGCATCCAGACTGAAAGTAGAACTTCCGGAGATCACCGGAACGATCTCAGTCAACTTCCTTTTTATCCTGCTGGGTATTGCCCAGCTCACCTTTACTGAGACGTTAATTCTGGGATGTTCCGCGATTCTGGCGCAATGCCTGTTTACCAAACGGCGTTGGCCCCGGATTGAACAGGTACTTTTTAACGTTTCCAGCGCGGCGGTGGCCATAGCAGCCGCATATTTCACTTATCACGGGCCGTGGTCGACGCGGCTCCATCCAAATGCCGCTTTTCTGCTGATGCTCTCAGCCGCAGTTTATTTCCTTTTCAATACACTTCCGGTGGCGACGATCATCGCTATGACCGAAAATAAACGGCTGCAAAAAATCTGGACAGACTGTTATTTCTGGTCGCTGCCTTATTACCTTGCCGGCGGCGCGCTGGCCGCGATGTTTGGATGGCTTACGCAAAAAGTGGGCTGGCAACCGACCTTGCTGGCCTTACCGGCAATGTTTGTGATCTATCGCTCGTATCGTCTCTACCTCGGCAAGCTGGAGAATGAAAAAAATCACGTGTCAGAGATGGCGGCGTTGCACGTGCGCACCATTGAGGCGCTGGCGCTTGCCATTGAAGCCAAAGACCAGACCACTCATGACCATCTTGAGCGCGTCCGCGTTTACGCAGTGGAAATGGCAAAAAGGCTCGATCTTTCCGCGGACGAAGTTGAAGCATTACGCGCCGCCGCATTGCTGCATGACATTGGCAAACTGGCCGTGCCTGAGCACATTATTTCCAAGCCGGGCAGGCTGACCCCTGAAGAATTTGAAAAAATGAAGATCCATCCAGTAGTAGGCGCAGAGATCCTGGAGCGCGTTCATTTCCCGTATCCGGTGGTTCCAATTGTGCGGGCGCACCATGAACGATGGGACGGCACTGGGTATCCGGATGGGCTGAAGGGGCAAGAGATTCCCGTGGGCGCCCGGATCCTTTCCGCAGTCGATTGCCTGGATGCTCTGGCCACAGACCGCCAATATCGCAAAGCGCTGCCCCTGGACGATGCGATGCAATGGGTGGCCGATCAGGCAGGGAAGGCATTTGATCCACGAATCGTAAATCTGCTGAAGACCAGCTACAAAGAGCTGGAAGCAATTGTCCATTCGCAGTCGCAGTTGCCGGACCGCCAGAAACTCTCAACAGATCTTAAAGTGGAACGCGGCAAAGCCCCGGCAAATGGATTTGTGGTCGACAAAGCCAATGACACGGGCAACCAGACTGCCTTCCTCTCGTCAATTGCCGCGGCGCGCCAGGAAGCGCAGGTGCTCTTTGAGCTTACGCAGGACCTGGGTAACTCACTCAGCCTGAGTGAAACGCTTTCTGTGCTAAGCGGACGGCTGAAGCGCCTTGTGCCCTATGACGCTATTGCAACCTACATTGTCCGCGGAAATGAGTTGCTTCCGGAGTATGTCAATGGAGACAACTTCCGCTTGTTCGCAGCTTTGCGAATCCCGCTGGGAGAAGGCTTGTCAGGATGGGTGGCGCAGAACCGCAAGCCGATGCTGAATGGCAATCCAGCGCTGGAACATGGTTACTTACAGGATTCGAACCGGTTCAGTCCTTTGCGTTCGGCCATTTCAATACCGCTGGAAGGCTTGCAGGGTGTGGTGGGAGTGTTAACGCTCTATCACTCTGACGCCGATGCATATACTTCCGACCACCTGCGCATCCTGCTGGCCATCAGTTCAAAAGTGGCTCTTTCTGTTGAGAACGCACTCGCCTTCCAGGAAGCTGAGAGTTCGGCCACAACCGACTACCTGACTGAGTTACCGAATGCGCGTTCCTTGTTTATCCATCTGGATCGCGAACTGGCCCGCTGTAAACGTCTGGACACTTCTTTAACCGTTATGGTTTGTGACCTGGACGGCTTTAAAAAGATCAATGATCGATTTGGCCACCTTGAAGGTAACCGGATTCTCCGGCATTTTTCTGAAACGCTGCAAGGCTCCTGCCGTGAATATGACTACGTTGCCCGAATGGGCGGTGATGAATTTGTGATTGTCGCTCCTGGGCTGAGCGCGTCCGCAGCGGAAGCGCGAGGCATTTGCCTGAGTGAGCTTGCGGGTAATGCCGGCCGCGAAGTTTGTGGCGTGGAATGGTTGTCATTGAGCGTCGGCTGCGCCATCTATCCGGAACACGGAGTGGACGCCGAGAAGCTGCTGGCGGAAGCGGACCGGCGCATGTACATCCAAAAGCAGGAGCACCACAAGATCCTGAAAGTATTCAGCGCATTGACGGATACAAGACGACCGGCCGCTGTCCGTGACGCGGTGGCTGGATAATGCTGCGATTCTGGAGCGGGGCCGTCCTGCGACTGCTGGCGGTCATGCTCATGGCGAGCTTTGCGGGCGCCATGCTCATGCGCATTGCGCCCGGCTTTTCCTCTGACGACCAGGAGCTGAATTCCGGCCTCTCGGCACAAAGCATTCAGGCAATCCGGCGCGCACATCTGGTGGATTCAGATATTCCTCATTTTTATGGGCAGTACATTGCATCGCTTGTTCGTGGCGATCTGGGCAC
>JBAVUZ010000835.1:0-2273 GCA_049697035.1 Candidatus Angelobacter sp.
GAACACGGCGTTCCTCATCAACCCGACCGGCCGGTTCGTCGTCGGCGGGCCGCAGGGCGACACCGGGCTGACCGGCCGCAAGATCATTGTGGACAGCTACGGCGGCATGGGCCGTCATGGTGGCGGCGCTTTCAGCGGTAAAGATCCGACCAAGGTTGACCGCTCCGCCTGCTACATGGCGCGGCACATTGCCAAAAATATTGTGGCCGCCGGCCTGGCTGACCGTTGTGAAGTGCAGCTTGCCTATGCCATTGGCGTGGCTGAGCCAGTCAGCGTACTTGTGGATACATTTGGCACCGGCAAACTCAGCGAGGAGAAGCTGGAAGAGCTTGTTCGCAAGAACTTCCACCTCACGCCGAAAGGGATTATCGATTCGCTCAAATTGCGCCGTCCGATCTATAAGAAGACCGCTGCTTATGGGCACTTCGGCCGCAAAGATCCCGATTTCACCTGGGAAGCCACGGACAAAGCTGCCACTCTGCGTGAGCAGGGGCTGGGCAAAGCTGAGTCCAGGGCCAACGCAGGCGCAACGCGATAAGCAAGGACCACGGGGTGGGAGCAGGGCTTTGGCCCTGCGAGAAAGAGAAGAATTAAGATCCGGCTTTAGCCGTTGAGGGCGTTCCTTAGGGGCTAAAGCCAAGATTGATCACAATCTCCATGCAGGTCTCAGCCCAAGGCAAGCCAAAATCGGGCTTGCTTGGGGCCCTGAAGGACTGCGTTACCCCGCTGGAACTGGGATGGTAATAGTCCTCAAATTTTTTTAGACACAATCCATGCCACTTAAGGCACATCGACAGGGAGAACATGTCAACAACCGCTGCTCCGCAAATTTCGTACGATATCAAGAACCTGGAACTGGCTGATCTTGGCAAGCGCCGTATTGAGTGGGCGAACCAGTCCATGCCGGTGCTGCAAAGCATCCGCAAGGAATTCATCAAGAACCAGCCGCTCAAGGGCATTCGCATTTCCGCGTGCCTGCATGTGACCACGGAAACCGCCAACCTGGCCATTACCCTGCGCGACGGCGGGGCTGACGTGGTGCTTTGCGCTTCCAATCCGCTCTCCACGCAGGATGACGTGGCGGCGTCGCTGGTCCGCGATTACGGTGTTTCCGTTCACGCCATCAAGGGCGAGGACAACGAAACCTATTACAAGCACATTCTTTCCGCGCTTGACCACAAGCCCCACATGACCATGGACGACGGCGCTGACCTGGTTTCCATTGCGCTCACCAAGCGCAAGGACGTGCTGGACGGAATCATTGCGGGAACGGAAGAAACCACCACAGGCGTGATTCGCCTGCGCGCCATGGCCAAAGACGGACAATTGAAGTATCCGATCATTGCTGTCAATGATGCGCTTACCAAGCACATGTTTGACAATCGCTACGGCACCGGCCAGTCGACGATGGACGGCGTGATCCGCTGTACCAATTCACTGATCGCGGGCTCCAAGTTTGTCGTCGCCGGCTTCGGCTGGTGCGGTCGCGGACTGGCTTCACGCGCGCGGGGCATGGGCGCGGACGTGATTGTTACGGAAATCGATCCCACCAAGGCGATTGAAGCGGTGATGGAAGGCTACCGCGTGATGTCGATGGCGGAAGCCGCCAAGATCGGCGATTTCTTTGTGACCGTTACCGGCAACAAAAACGTAATCGGTCGTGACCATTTCGATCTGATGAAGAATGGCGCTGTGGTGGCAAATTCCGGCCACTTCAACGTTGAAATCGATATCCCCGCGCTGGAGAAAATGTCATCTTCAAAGCGCCAGACCCGCGATTTCGTGGACGAATACGCCATGAAAGACGGCCGCAAGATTTATCTGCTGGGCGAAGGCCGTCTGATCAACCTGGCCGCCGCTGAGGGCCATCCGGCGTCAGTGATGGATATGAGCTTTGCCAACCAGGCGCTTGCCGCCGAGTATCTGGCAAAGAACCACAAATCGCTGGAGAAGAAGGTCTATCCCGTGCCGGAAGATCTCGATAAGAAAGTGGCGCGGCTCAAGCTTGAGTCCATGGGTGTAAAGATCGACAAACTCACTCCCGAGCAGGAAGAGTACATGGCGAGCTGGAGCGAAGGAACGTAAACCAGTATTCGGTAGTTGGTATTTGGAACAGCGGCTCTCGGGCCGCCGTTTTTTATTGAGGCTTAGAGGAGTCTGTCCAGAAGCAGGGTCTCAAAATCTTTCACCCGCTCAAATACCGGGTCATTGGTGATAAGCCCTGTAGCTCCGGCATGGACGGCGGTGGCGGCATGCAAAGCATCCGGAGTCCG
>JBAVUZ010000836.1:0-2693 GCA_049697035.1 Candidatus Angelobacter sp.
GAAGTTTCCTGCATCGTGATTCAGAATCAGGCGGAGTTCACCTGCGTCCGGCCCAAAGCTGCAGCCGTTGATGATGATGGATGCCCGCGGCTCCAGCGCAAATTCCGCTCTCCGGGCGCCGAGACTAAGGCTCTTGGCGAACGTCTGGAAATCAGAAGTCTGGCCGGCGATAATCGGACGCTCACAGAAAACAAAATTTGTGATGAACCGTTGCGCTGCATTCAGTTGCAGCGTTGCGTTGGGACGGTCCAGCCGCTGCAATGCAAGCTGTTTGAGAAAAACCCGCTGCCAGCCGCCCACCTGCTGTTGGGCGGTAAAATGCTCCTTCAATTGTTGATTATGGCCCTCGATCAGCCCACGTTGATATTCCGTCAAATCCTCCGTCGGCTTTTTCAGATCGGGCATGGGCGGCGGATTAGGGCTCTTCGGCGTGCCCGCAAGCGCCTCCAAGGGTTTGGTTTCCCAGGCGATGCTGACAGTCTTCCCGGAATCGATGGTTGGCGGCTGATTCGTGGTCTTTTGCGCAATCGCACTGAGAACGGTGCCTGCAAGAAAAATAGCAATGATCACGCAGCTCTTCATGGTCCCCTCGCTCCTGACTTCCTAAAAGTGAGCGCAAATTCTTGACGCGTTCAATACAGCTATCGCAGAAAAAATTGATTGCAACAGGGGGAGGAAAAACGTTTTTGGTCAATAAATCTCCGGGCTCTTGTAAGAACTTATCCCAATGCTGAAGCCGACTGATAGGAGATTTTGGGTGAGAAGAGTATCCGCAGGCCAGCGAAGGCGGGCCGAAGGTGCTGATCGGGATAGAGCGATTGTAATGTCGCTAATGCGAGACAGCTTTTTGCGACCATTCAGGCCGCAAAATTTACTTCTTCATCGCAGTCTGTGCAGCGCCCTGCGGTGTAGCCTCAATTGGGCTGGCAGCGTTCTGCAAACGATTTGTTTCCGTGACGCCTGAGGGACTCAGGATCACCATCTTGGACCGGCCTTCGCGTCCTCCGGGAAGAAAGATCATTTTATGCGCCGGATCATACGCGATGCTGTAACCCTTCACATCCGTAGGCAGTTCGTGGTCCACCACGTTGCGGTTCAGGTCGATGGCCAGCACGGAGCCATCGCCAGCCGCGGCATAGAGCAGATTGCCCCCGGGATCAAGCACCAAAGCATCCGTTCCGCCCGGAGCGGGGATGCGCGCCAGTTCAGCGCCGGTATCGGCATTCAGAGCCAGTACGGCATAACGCACGGCAACATAAAGCCGGCGGCGCTGCTCGTCGAGCGCCAGTCCGGTGGGCTCTGAAGCCACCACCTTATAGCGGCCGGTAATCTTGTTGCTGTGATCGATGGACGCGATCTGTCCCAGGTCTTGCAATGTCAGCAGCAAAACCTGCCGAGCGCCGTCATATAGCATGTCCTGCGGCAGGGCATTCAGTTCCAGCACATGCGTTTCCGCCGAAAGACGAAGATCGATGATGCTCAGCGTGCGGTCCAGCACGCTGGTGGCATAAAGAGTTTTTGTCTGCGGCACCCATAAAAGCTTTTCCGGGCGGTGCTGCACCGGTATTACTTTTTCCACGCTCCAGTTGCGCGTGTCAACCACGGCGATGCTGTTGTTACCGGCCAGCGCGACGTACATGGTGCCGGAATCGTTGTCCACGGTGATGCCGCGCGGATCGCTGATCTGCGAAATACGGGCGACAATGCGGCGCTTTATCGGGCTGAAAACTTCAATCGTGTTCGTCCCCGGACGGGTAATTACAACCTGGCCATTGGCCATGGTTACCTGGCTAAAGCCCGGGCTCCCCGGCAAGTCGATCAGCGCCACTTGGCGCAACTTGGCTGCCAGCCCAAACATGGAGCAGCTCAGCAACATGACTAGAAGACTAGACTTGATATTCCGCATAGGGGGACAGGGACCTGCCGTAAAGGTGTTTGGATGCAAGTAGCTGGTATTCTGATGCCCGAATGTCTTTAATCCCGAGCGGAGCGAGGGACCCCTATAGCTACTACATTCCAATGTTAGCAGGGATTTTTGGTGAACTTGCACCCAAAGCCTTCGCTAATCTTAAAATTCTCGATGGCAAAGGGTTCCCTCCCCTTCGACGAGCTCAGGGTCGGGATAAAAACAAAAGGCTTGCGCCTGACCTTACGTCATACCCCACTATGCCTTGGAGGGCAGATTGATGCACCAAGTGAGTGATTTTGCCGAAAAAGCCGGAACAACGGTGCGGACATTGCACCATTATGACCGGCTGGGGCTGCTCAAGCCCAGCGGCCGCACGGAAGCCGGCTATCGCCTGTATGGCGAACGCGACTTCGCGCGGCTGCAGCAGATCGTTACGCTCAAGTTCATCGGCCTGCCACTCAGGCAAATCAAGGACCTGCTCGACGGGAGCGATCTGGATATGGCAGCGACTCTCCGACTGCAAAGACGGCTATTGCAGGAAAAGCGTCTGCAACTGGAAGCCACCATCCAGGCCATTGAAGAAGCGGAACGTTCGCTTAAATCCAATCGCGCCCCCGATCTTGTGGCCTTGAAAAAAATCATTGAGGTAATGGAAAGGCAAAACGCCATGGAATGGACCAAGAAATATTACAGCGAAGAAGCGCAGGCAAAAATCGCCGAACGCGCGAAAACCTTTACTCCGGAAATGCAGGCCAAGGTCACGCAGGACTGGAATGATCTGATT
>JBAVUZ010000837.1:0-5664 GCA_049697035.1 Candidatus Angelobacter sp.
GCCTTACATTGATGTATTTGCCCCCGCACATAATCTTGAGAGTCTGTTGAATCTGGAGATGCATTTGAGCCGCGGCTGAAACCGGCCAACTGGCGTAGGATTGGCGTAGCAGTGAATAGAGATACACGTCATGATGTTTGATCAGTTCCTCAAAGAGACGGCAGAGTTAATCGAAAATGGTGAATTATTCGTCACGGCGACAGTGGTGCGGGCACTGCCTCCCACTTCCGGCAAGCCCGGAGACAAGGCGATCATTCACGCGGACGGCAGAATATCAGGATGGATTGGGGGCGGCTGCGCGCAACCGGTGGTGGTAAAGGAGGCACTGAAAGCGCAGGCTGATGGACGTCCCCGGCTGGTGCGGATCAGTCCCTCTGACAGCAATCTTGAAGAGGGAATTGTGGATTACACGATGACGTGCCACAGCGGAGGAGCCTTGGACATATATCTTGAACCGGTAAAGCCCAAGCCCCAGATCATGATTATGGGCCGCTCGCCCGTGGCTCAGATTCTGGCGCGATTGGGGAGCACAATTGGGTACGGAGTTTCCATCGTGTGTTCTCAAGACAACTGCACAGATACCACGGATATTGAAATCATTGTGGCTGATAATTTCAAACTGCCGGGCGGGAAGATAAATGCGCAGACGTTTGTAGTGGTGTCAACGCAGGGTGAAGGCGACGAAGAAGCGCTGGAGCAAGCTGTGAATAGCGACGCAGTTTATGTCGCGTTTGTGGCTAGCAAGACGAAGGCCGCCAAGGTGATGGAATTTCTGGAAGAGCGCGGCGTCAGCCCTGAAAAAGTCAGCCGCGTGCGTGCGCCCGCGGGATTGAATATCGGGGCGACGTCGCCAGAGGAAATCGCTGTGAGCATCCTAGCGGAGATTGTGCAGATACGAGCCAGCGAAGCAAAATCTGCCACCAAGCCCGCAGCCAGCGCTGCGCTGAACGTGATCCAGAATGATGCGAAAGATCCCATCTGCGGCATGACGGTGGAAAAAAGCAAGGCAAAACATAAGTCCGAGTTTCAGGGAAAGACGTTTTACTTTTGCTGCGCCGGCTGCAAACAGAAGTTTGAGCAGTCGCCGGACCACTATCTAGCCGGATAGAGACGCTGTTTGCAAGACGTCAAGAAGGAACGGACCCGAAGCTACTGTTTCATTGAGACCGCAGAGATTTATCCACAAATGGAAGCGGCCTTCCATCTTTGTGCATTTCGAATCTTACCGTTTCGTCCCACTCAGCCGTACTGACATCACATTAGTAACCATCTTCTGAGCTTTCTAAGTGTTTTTTAATGCGTTGGTGGCATTGACTTGGGATAACGTATCGGGCAAAGAGGTGTAAGAATGAACGATGCCCTTCCGGGTGCAATTTCGAGCCGCTTGAAAGAGATTTCAAGCGAACTGAGAAAGATAGATCTGGCTTTGAAAGTGGAACCAGCCCCAGAACTGGCGCTTCTGCAGGAATTTCGCCAAGTTCTGGACAATGCCCGCCTCACGGCGTGGACAGTGAGTGAAGTGCTCAGCGCAGTTGAGGCACACAAGGACCCTGTGAAGGTCTTGTCTTTTGTGGCTGCGGAGCGCTTGCGCCGCTCAAACCAGATGTTGAAAGACCTCAGTACCGATATTGATCGTCAAGGTGTGACCTGGCAGACGAATGGAATCCAATCCCTGTTTGAAACGGTGAATTCGCTCCAAGTACAGCTCCGCAAGCTGGTGGAAGAGCATCGAGGGCGTTTCGAAAGAGTCGGCGACAGAACCAGATAAGCCTAATAAAATCAGTAATCTACAAGACTGAAAGATTTTCCTTCCAAAATAACTAAAGAATTAGTTACTATTTCCATTAATCTGCGTCTATATATACATAAGGAAATCTCTCAGGGACGTTTTAAGGAGCAAAGAGAGCCGTGCCGCCGAAGAAATCGCCGACTTTGACAGAAGCTGAACTTCGGCTTATGGAGGTCTTATGGCAAACGGGTCCGGCGACTGTTCACCAAGTGCTGGAGGCATTGCCGGAAAAAATTCCCCTGGCATATAACTCCGTACTCACCACGATCCGTATTCTGGAAAAAAAGGGCTATGTGCAGCACGTAAAAGAAGGACGTGCACATGTCTACGCGCCTCTGGTGGGGAAGCAGGAAGCCACGCGCTTTGAGATCAAGAATCTCGTCGGGCGATTCTTTAAGGATTCCCACGAGCTGCTGGTACTCAACATTCTCGAAGACAAAAGCATCAATGCGGACGAACTCAAGCGTCTGGGCCAGCTACTGCAAGAACACAGGGGGAAGCCATGATGGTTGATTTTAATGGCATGGCGACCGCAGTTTCACAGCGCTTATTGTTTAGCGCAGTTGGCGGGACCCTGCTCGCCGCTGCCGTCTGGGTTTTGCTGCAGCTTTTTCCCAAAAGAGATTCACGGACGAACTTTGTCATTTGGTTTTCAACCTTGCTGGCGACGGCGCTGTTGCCGGTGTTGAGTTTTTATCTTGAGCGGAGACCTGCCGCGCCAAGTGACGCGCCCGCAGTGTTCACGGTTTCGACTTCATTTGCCGCGTACCTGTTCTTTGGATGGGCGGCGATTGCTTTGGCAGGTTTGGCGCGCGTGGTTCTTGCCACATTCCAGCTGCGCCGGTTGCGGTCTAATGCAGCGCCGGTGGCGATGGAGTTGCTGCCTGCGGATATACGCTCTTTGATTGATGACACCCAGAAATCGCGCGCGGTTTCAGTGCTTGTTTCAGAGCGGCTGGAAGTGCCAACGGCAATCGGCTTCCGTAAAGCTGCAGTGATACTCCCGGCATGGATGCTGGAGAACACCCCGGCGGAAGAGTTGAAATACATTCTGCTCCATGAACTGGCGCACCTTCGTCGCTGCGACGATTGGACAAACCTGGCACAAAAGATTTTGAAAGCATTGTTGTTCTTCCTTCCCAGCGTGTGGTGGATTGAGCGCAGGCTTTCACTCGACCGCGAAATGGCTTGCGACGACGCTGTCCTGGTGCATTCCGGCACACCGGCGGGCTATGCGGAGTGCCTGGCCCATGTGGCGGAAAGAAGTTTTCTGCGAAGGCAAATTGCGCTGGCACAGGCTGCTGTGGGCCGTGTTCGCCAATTGACGGAGCGCGTTACCAGAATTTTGGATCCTGAGCGCCCCCGGGCAACGCAATTGTGGAAGCCGGCGGTGCCCGTCGTGATGGTTGTTGCGCTGCTGTGCGCCGTTCCAGCTTCATTCACGCCGGAACTGGTTGGGTTCGCCGATGAAGCACCGGCAGCGAAAGCCCAGGTGAGTCGCCAGCAGAAGATAAAGATCGCTCCAATACCTGCCGCGAAGAGGAGCGCCGAGGATCCAGAAGTCCATATGGTGCCGGCAAGCCTGAAGACCGATAGTGAAGTGATCGCGCCAACAAAAGCGAAAGCGGCGCTCGCGCCCAAGAACAATATTCGGCATGCGCGGACCACTCGTCCAAAGAAAGCTCGACCGCTGGTGATGATGGCGAAAAATCAATTACCAGTGCCGGAGCAATACGTAACGGTACGTGAAGACATGTTTTTTGTAGTTACGCAACGAACCGCTTCTGGCGAGCAGCAGAGCTGGCAGGTGCACATGTGGCAGGTGAGCTTGCAGCCGCAATCCAAGGTCGTACCCAAACCCCAAAAGATTTAGAGGATTTTTTATGGCGCCAGAGGCGGCAAGTTTAACTCCGGCTTTTAAAAACTAAATAACTAGTTGTAGGGATCATCTTGAAATCAAAATTACATGGAGAAAAGAAACAAAATGAAAACGCCAATGCAGCAATGGAAGTCTCTCCTGAAAGGCAAGACGCTGGCAGCAGTTCTGATGCTAGCGCTCACCGCGAGCTTTGGAGGGTATGAATTTCTTAAACCCGCGCCAGCAAACGCTGCCAGTGTAGCACCCGCCGCCGCGGCCCTTGATGACAACAGCATAAGCGTGATTTCCGCGCTTGATCACGCCATGGAAACCCTTGCGGCGCACGTGACGCCCGCAGTGGTTAACGTGACCGTAACTTCACGGGTAAAGCAACAGCAGCTCTCAGGCCAGGACCAGGACGAGATCCAACGGTTCTTTGGGCCGTTTGGCTTTGGCCCACAAGGCCCGCAGGGGCGCCAACGTCCACGCGTGGAGCACGGACTGGGAAGCGGAATTATTATTTCGTCCGATGGCTACATCGTGACCAACAATCACGTCATCGATGGCGCAACGGACATTCGCGTTACGCTGAATGACCGCCGCGTGCTGCCGGCAAAATTGATTGGCGCCGATCCCATGACGGACCTGGCGGTAATCAAAGTGAGCGGCAGCGGTTTCCCCAGCCTGCCTTGGGGCGACTCAACCGCGCTCAAGCCTGGGCAGACCGTGCTGGCTTTCGGCAATCCGTTTAACTTCCGCTTTACCGTGACTCGCGGCATCGTGAGCGCGTTGAACCGTCCGAACCCTTACAGTGACGATGCGCGCAAACCTGGTGAATTCATACAGACCGATGCGGCCATCAATCCCGGCAATTCCGGCGGACCGCTGGTGAATGCGCACGGTGAAGTCATCGGCATCAACACGTTCCTGATTTCTCCTTCGGGCAGCTTCGCCGGCATGGGCTTTGCCATTCCAACGCAGATTGCGCGGCCCGTAATCGACACGCTGCTCAAAGATGGCAAGATCGAGCACGCGCGAATCGGCGTGGGCATCAATGACGTGACTCCGGAAAACGCGAGCTTCTTCCATCTGGATAACGCCAGCGGCGCACTTGTCAGCCAGGTTGAACCTGATTCGCCCGGCGCAAAAGCAGGCTTGAAAGTCGGCGACGTAATTACTGAACTCAACGGCAAGAAGATGGACAACGCAGGCCAGCTTCAGGCCGCTATCAGCGGACAGCGTCCGGGAAACAAAGTGACGCTGCAGGTAATGCGCGACGGCAAGAGCCTCAACTTGCCGGTAACGCTGGAAAGCATCAATGCTAAATCCGACGAGACCGCGTCCAACTCCGGTGAAAACCACGGCAAAGCGCGCTGGGGCGTAGCGCTCGAAAACCTGAATGCTGACATGCGTGACCAGCTGCAACTCCCCTCGAACGTGAAGGGTGTTGTGGTAACTGACGTGCAGCCAGGAAGCCCGGCAGATAACGCGGGCATCAGCCGTGGCGACGTGATCCTGGAAGTCAACCGCAAGCCGGTGCAGACTGCAGAAGACGTAAAGCGCGAACTGGGCAACGTTCCCGCCGGCAAAGACGCAATGGTGCTGGTCTGGGCCAACGGCGGCAGTTCCTTCCGAGTAATGCACGCCACCGAGCCCGGCGCTGGCCAGAACGGCGACTAAACCATCAAACCTTAGCCAAGAAGCGCACCTCATTAAAGGGGTGCGCTTTTTTATGGCGCCACGGTCTTAGATAGTTCCAATGCGGATAATCGCAGTGCACGCGACACACCGTTCGGAAGCTCACATCACCCTTATTTCCTCTTTGACTTGTTGCGTCATTCTTCTGAGCATGCGTTCCTTGATCATTACAAAGAACACTGGAACGAGGATAAGGACGTGAATGGTCGAGGTGATCATGCCGCCGACAATCGGCGCGGCGATCGGCTTCATCACATCCGAACCCACTCCGGACTCCCACAGGATGGGAATAAGGCTCGCGAGAACCGCTGCGACAGTC
>JBAVUZ010000838.1:0-3483 GCA_049697035.1 Candidatus Angelobacter sp.
ATTCCGTTACGATCCAATAATCACGCGGTCAGAGAACTAGTTGAGGTATGGGGGGAGGGGGCAGGGAAAGCGTGGGAACAGGTGGTCGCCGTGATCGCCGACATCGCGCGCGATCGGGGAATCGGAAGACCAAAACCTACCATGGAGGGCGCGAAGATCAGCTCAGATCCGGAGGTAACCCCGGGGTTGAATCCGCTAAGTCCTTAGAGTTCGGGGTTGACCCAGGGGAGGGGGTGGCACAGCGCTCAATACAGTAGAATGCCCAGTTGAGTCCACGCGGCACGCGACCCTCAAAACCTTATGCGCAGCTTTGAAAGCCTTAGTGAACAAGAAATACTTGCCTTGGCGATCGCGTTAGAGGAAGAAGACGAACGAGTCTATAGCGATTTTGCCGAGAATTTCCGTAAAGATTTTCCCGCCACCGCCTCAATGTTTGAAGGCATGCGCGACGAGGAATCCACGCACCGGCGCAGGCTGATTGATCTTTACCGGTCCAAGTTCGGCGAACACATACCGCTGATCCGCCGGGGCGACGTGAAAGGGTTGGTGACGCGCCATGCGATTTGGCTGACGCAGCAGCTGCGTCCTGAGCTGGCGCGACGGCAGGCTTCAACACTTGAAGTGGAGACGCGGCTTTTTTATGAGAAGGCGGCATCGCGGACGCAGGATGCGAGTATCCGCCAGTTGCTGAACGATCTGGCGCAGGAAGAGCGCGAACATGAGCATCGGGCAGCAGAGCTGGGCAGGGAGAAGCTGGATGCCGGAACGCGCCACGAAGAAGATGAAGCCAGCCGCAGGCTTTTTGTGCTGCAGATAGTGCAACCGGGACTGGCCGGCCTGATGGATGGGTCGGTCTCAACGCTGGCGCCGGTTTTTGCCGCCGCCTTTGCCCGGCATGAGTCGCACTTCGCCTTCCTGGTTGGCTTGGCGGCTTCACTGGGCGCGGGCATCAGCATGGGATTTGCTGAAGCGCTTTCAGATGACGGCAGCCTTACCGGTCGCGGGCATCCATGGGTGCGCGGGCTGGTTTGCGGTTTGATGACAGCGCTGGGCGGCATTGGCCACACGCTTCCGTTCCTGATACCGTCATTTCACATTGCGACGGTCGTGGCCGTGGCTGTGGTGATTGCGGAACTGGGGGCGATTGCCTGGGTTCGCCACCGTTATATGGAAACGCCATGGGTTTCCGCCACGTTGCAGGTGGTGCTGGGCGGAACACTGGTTTTTGTGGCGGGCGTGCTGATTGGAAGTTCGTAGGCAAGGTCGGAAGCAAGGTGATTTTTACTCGGGAGTTTCCACGTCCCAGCCGTCTTTTTTCATTTCCACGCGCAGCCAGCGTTGCAGGCTGGTGCGCAGTGATGGAGCGATTTCACTGAACTGGACACCGTATTGTCCGCTTTTGTTGGCCCAGGTAACGCGGCCAGGAAGTTCAACCGGAGCTTGGGTGTTAGTGCCGGGAATAGTGAAGACGAGTGCGACCGGAGCGCCGGACTTCAGCGGCTTATCCGTGCGTACGCCAGCTCCACCGGCGCTGATGTTGAGCAGCACGGCGTCAAATTGTTCGCCGGCATATGTGATGCCGATTGGGAGCTCAAGTTGAGCACGATAATAACGCTGCTGGCTGAGGCTGAGGCTGCCGGAAGAATCTTCCAGGCCAGCCTCACGGTAAATCTTGAGCTTGCGAATCAATGTGCGCCGTGAGATGCCAAGGGACTCAGCGGCTTTTCCCTGATTGCCGCCGCTATCTTCCAGGGCATGCAGGATGGCGCGTTTTTCCACCTGGTCCAGATCGGAGTCTGTGGGGACAGGGCGGCGGCGAGAACTGACTGAATCCGGGAAGCGCAGGTCTGAAGCGGTGATTTCGGATTGCGCGTCATGGGCCTGCAGGACGGCCCCAAAGACAACGTTTTTGAGTTCACGCACATTGCCGGGCCACGCGTAGCTGGTAAGCGCATCAACTGCGTCGCGGCTGAAACGGGATTCCGGATAGTGCTGGTGCAACACCTGTTCGGCGATTCCCACTACGTCCTCCGGACGCTCACGCAGCGGCGGGACTTCAAGTTTGAACTGGGCAAGGCGATGATAAAGGTCACTGCGGAAGCGTCCGGCTTTGACCAGGTCTTCAAGGTGCTGGTTGGTAGCCGCGACCACGCGCACATCGACGGTAACTTTTTTGTTGCCGCCCAGGCGGTAGTAAGGCACGCCATCAAGCACGCGCAAAAGCTTTACCTGGATTTTTAAATCCAGATCGCCGATTTCGTCGAGGAAGAGAGTTCCCTTGTTGGCCATCTCGAAGAAGCCGGGTTTCATGGCGTCCGCGCCGCTGAAGGCGCCTTTTTCGTATCCAAAGAGCTCGCTTTCAACGAGGTTTTCCGGAATGGCGGCGCAGTTCACATCCACCAGCGGCTGGCTGCAGCGCAGGGAATGGCTGTGGATGGTGCGCGCAATCATCTCCTTGCCCGAGCCGGTCTCACCCACAATGAGCACGGCAGCGGGATGGCGAGCCACCTTTTCCGCAAGCTTGATTACACGCTGCAGAGAGGCGCTTCGGATAACCAGTTCGGCTTCATCGCCTGAAGGTACGCCGCCCGGTGCGTTTTCGCTGTGGGACATGTTAGTCAAAGGAGGGCCGATTAGTGGATAAGGTATTGGAGTTTTGCGATTTCAATAGTGCAGCAACATGGTTTTACACGCAACAATTAATTCCGTCCGCAGCTTTTGCCGCAAGATGCGGGACCCGCCCGGCAAAAGGGTAGTGGGTCAGTTTGATAAAGGATTCATCGCTGATGCGATGAACGTCTGCCTGAAGGCCCGCAATTCGCAAGCGAATTGCTAGACGCTGATACGCGGTAGTGGTCAGTTTTGCCAAACTGAACCACTACCCGGGCAAAAGCTTCTGCTGTACAGCTTTGGCAAATGGGCATAGACTTTTGAGTTTTATGAAATTTAATTTGAGGGTACCTATGCTTTGGAAACAAGTTTTATCGTGTATTGTCCTGATGGGGATAACCGCCGGCGCGCAAACCGGCAGCGCTCCGACGAAAAAACCTTTATCGCCGGCGGCTGCGGCTTCTGTGGAAAAGAACGAAAAAGCGGAAAAGACGGTCCCAAGGCCAAAGTCTTTTGACCTTGGCGCCATGGACAAAAGCGTTGACCCATGCCAGGACTTTTATCAATATGCATGCGGCACGTGGCGCAAGAATAATCCAATCCCCCCTGACCAGGCGCGCTGGGGCCGCTTCAATGAACTGCTCGACTACAATCGCCAGTTCCTGCACAACATACTGGAGAAGGATTCCGCCAATAATCCCAAGCGCAACCCCGTGCAGCAGAAGATTGGCGACATGTATGAATCTTGCATGGATGAAGCCACTGCGGACAAAAAGGGCAGTGCCCCGTTAAAGCCGGAACTGGACAGGATTGCCGCGATCACCAATCAAGATCAGTTGGTTGAGACCATTGCTTATCTTCAATCCCTGGGCG
>JBAVUZ010000839.1:0-4718 GCA_049697035.1 Candidatus Angelobacter sp.
GCCACACTCCATACACCGTCCACAGACTGTAGCCAAAGTTCGGCGGGAACAGCTTCTCTGGCCCGCCCATGGAAGGCAGCGGATTGAACACGAACCTGGCTGCCGAACTTCCGTAGCGCAGCCACGCCCCAAGCACGGCCAAAACATGGATCAGATAGAAATGCAGGATGAAATAAAACATTGGGACGCGTCCAAAGACCACCAGAGGATTAGCCGGCTTGAACGTGCCCCGGTCGAACCAGGCTAGCACCAGCAAGGCGGGTCCCAGCGTCATCAGCAGAAAGTCGAGCGATCCCGGATATTTGGTGCAATTAAGAAAAGAGAGCAAGGTAAACAACGCCGACTTCTGGTGCGCCCACGGCGCGGGGTCGCCATAGTGGTTCACAGCGCGCAGCGCGATAAAGGCCGTCGTCATCGCCAGCCCAAGTTTCAGCATGATCCGGCGGCGCGCTTCGGGCCCCATCTGGAACACCCGCCCAAAGCAGAAGCCCGCCGCCATCACTGCGATCCACGGCAGAAACGTATACGTCACCAGCACCATCTTGCCTGCCACGGGAATCACTCCCGGCTGATGCAGAAGGTTCCATGCCCACGCGCCGGAACCGAACTCCGCAGCCCGGACTCCATCCAGGCAATTGTGCAGGACGATAATAGCGATACTTAGCGCCCCCAACCCGCGCATGGGCACGTAAACCAATGACGCCATGGCTATCATGCAAATGCCAAAGATCCATAGGATCAAAAGCAGAATCAGGAAGCGCAGAGAAAAGTTGAAGTTATAAGCAAACTGCATCACCGTGAGTTCCAGCGCGATAAACCAGACCCCACGCGTCCACAAAAAGCGCGAGAGCTCCCCCTTCGTGTGGCCGCGCCCGTAGAGATACACACCCATGCCAGCGGCAAACATGAACACCGGCAGGCAATAATGGGTGATCCAGCGCGTAAAGAAAAGGATCGGCGTGGTTCGGCTTAGGTCGGTCGGTGAAAATAGCGCGGCGTCGGAGTGAAAGAAATCGCGCACATGGTCCAGCGCCATGATCACCATCACCAGCCCGCGCAGGGCGTCAATGGACAGCAGGCGCGTGCCAGGGCTCGCAGCTTTCGCAGGATTGGCAGAAGTCGCAGATTCTAACGATTTTAAAGACGAGTGCATGAAGGGACTTATTGTCCCGCATCTGGCGGAAAAATGTCAGATCAATTTGTCGCCGAACTGGTGGCGTGCGCTTCGTCCCTGACCGGCGCACCGTTCAGTTCACCACGGCTTCAGCACCTCAAAGCGCGTGATCGTATAGCCCAGCGCCGCGCCCAGAAATACGTCAGACGGGAAGTGAGCGCTTGTCGTCACGCGGGAAAAACTGATCGCCGTGGCCATTCCATACATCACCCACGGCACCCATTTGTGGTTGTGGTAACGGCTGGCAATCACCGTAGCCACAGAAAAAGCACCGGCAGCGTGCCCGGAGGGAAAAGCGCTGCCCTTAAAAGGAGACTTACCGCCGTTAAAAAACGTATTGTGAAAATCGCCTCCCGGCGGAACGTCGCTGGGCCGCTTCCTGCGCGAGATCGCCTTCATCGCCAGATCAACAACGGCGGCGTCGCCGTAAGCCTCGCCGGCAAGTATCGCCGTTCCCACCTGGTATCGGTCTTGCCGCGCGTAACCCGTGATCAGTAGCGCCGTGGGAACCGCTATTATCTCCGCGGTCGTGATCGTAGAATCAAAGGGATCGTTCAGGTGGTCCAGGTTCCTTGCGTGATCTTGAAAATAAGGCATCACATGCGGATCGGCGACAATCAGGCCCGCGGTTACGCCGGTGATACTAAGCGTGGGCAGCCAATGGTGTCCCTTCCCCAACTGCAGAGGAAACGTCCAAATATCTTTTTGATCGCGTAGAAAGTCCTTGGGCAGGCTCTTCCATGTCACATCGCGCGCCGCCGGTGAGGTACTGCTGTCTCCTTGCGGGCGCGTTGACTGCGCGGGATTGTCCGGCACACCGCCGCTGGTGGTTTGCGCAATGGCGTTTGTCGACGCCAAAGAAACGCCTATACAAAAGACGATGGTAAGAAACGATTGCTTGATTATGGTACTCATCGACTTTCTTGGATGCGCTTCTCTGGTCTGGGTATGCCACCCGGCCTGAATCCTCATTTTCGGCAGCTATGGCGCGGTTTTGTGCTGTTTCCTCCAGTCCTGGCGCGGACGTGGAACGAATAGCTCAAAACATCGGCAGTGCAGTTTGAGACGGCGGCGAGATGGAGACTCTGGCGAAAAAGTAAGACGAACCCCACCGCATCGTCATCCCGAACCCCGTCAATAAGCGCGCGCTGTTTTCAGCGCCCGAATAGGGGGAGAGCGACCTTTTGCATCCGCAGGCTCGCCGCTTGTGAAATAATTGTGGGTTTGCCCCAAGGCATCCAAGAAATGTGGCACAGCCGCTTTTGAGAAGGTGGCAAAGGCTCTTTCAAGAATGTGGCACAGGCACTCTTGCCTGTGCCTAACCGGGCAGACGGGAACGTTGCCTGTCGGGATCGACACTGCAAAAGCGGTTTGGAGCGAAGCGACATAGTTAAAGGATAAATACGCGGCGAGGCCCGGATCGCCGAGCCGCCTGCATCAGGGCAGCGAGCATTTCAAGAGATCGACACTGCAAAAGCGGTTTGGAGCGAAGCGACATAATTTATGGACTTTCAACTAACTGACGAACAACTGCAATTAAAGAAATCCCTGCGTGAATTTGCCGAGCGCGAAATCCTTCCCAACGTAATGAAGTGGGATGAAGCCAATCACTTTCCTGTGGAAACCATCAAGGAACTGGGCCGTATGGGCGTGCTGGGCATCATCTTCCCCGCTGAATACGGCGGCGCCGGCCTGGGTTACGTGGAATACGTGATCGCCATTGAAGAGCTTTCGCGCGTTGATGGCTCCGTGGGGATCATTGTGGCCGCGCACAATTCGCTCTGCTCCAACCATATTTTTCTTGCCGGCAATGAAGAGCAGCGCAAGAAATATATTCCCAAGCTGGCCACCGGTGAGTGGCTGGGCGCATGGGGACTGACCGAGCCGGGCTCCGGCTCTGACGCAGGCGGCGCGCGCATGAGTGCCGTGCGCAAAGGCAAAAAGAGTGGATGGGTGCTCAACGGCACCAAGACATTTATCACCAACGGATCACACGCAGACGTGGCCGTGGTAATCGCCGTGACGGACAAAACAGCGCACACGCATGGGCTTTCGGCCTTCATCGTGGAAAAGGGCACCAAGGGTTTCCGTCCCGGCAAAAAAGAAAACAAGTTGGGTCTGCGCGCCAGCGACACCTCTGAATTGATCTTTGAAGACTGCCACGTTCCGGAAGAAGCTCTTGTCGGCCTGGAAGGCCAGGGCTTTGTCGATTCCATGCGCGTGCTGGATGGCGGACGCATCTCCATTGCCGCCCTTGGGCTGGGCATGGCGCAGGGCGCATATGAAGCCGCGCTCAAGTATTCCAAGCAGCGCCGGCAATTCGGCAAGGCCATCAGTGAATTCCAGGCCATACAGTGGAAGCTTGCGGACATGGCCACGGAGATTGACGCCGGACGCCTGCTCACCATGCGCGCCGCCTCCATGAAAGACGCGGGCATGAAGACGACGCAGGAATCATCGATGGCCAAGCTTTATACCGGCGAGGTGGCGGTCAGGTGCGCGAACGAATGCGTGCAGATCCATGGCGGCTACGGCTTCATCAAGGATTATCCGGCAGAAAAGTTTTATCGCGACGTGAAGCTCTGCACCATCGGCGAAGGCACCAGTGAGATCCAGCGGCTGGTCATCGCGCGTCAGTTGCTGAAGGATTAACGATGAGTTTCACCGCAAAGGACGCAAAGGATTGCACCGCAAAGATCGCGAATGCCTCTAAGCCAGAAGAATGAAGAAAAATGAACCACAACGATTTTGGTTACGATCAACGGGAAGGTTCCGCGTGAGATTGAAAACCAATCCTCCTTCGCGTCCTTTGCGACCTTTGCGGTGAAAATTTAGAAAGTAATAGGAACGAGAATTTGCATTCACCGGGAACACTCCAACATTGGGTTGACCGCATACGCGCCGGCGACGTGCGCGCGCTGGCTCGCGCCATCAGCACCATTGAAGATAACCGCCCTGAATCGCGCGAGCTGCTGAAAGCCCTTTTCAACTTCACCGGACGCGCCCGCGTGATCGGCCTTACCGGCGCTCCCGGCGCTGGCAAAAGCACGCTGGTCGATCAGCTTGCCCGGGAATATCGCAAGCAGGAGCGCACGGTCGGAATTCTTGCCGTTGATCCCACAAGCCCGTACACCGGCGGCGCCATCCTGGGCGACCGCATCCGCATGCAGTCTCACCATGCCGACCCGGGCATCTACATCCGCAGCATGGCCACGCGCGGCAACCTCGGCGGCTTGGCCCGCGCCACCACGGACGCAGCGACGGTGCTCGACGCCGCAGGCAAAGACATCGTTCTGATTGAGACTGTCGGCGTGGGCCAGGATGAAATCGATATCGTGCGACTGGCCGACGTCACCGTCGTAATTCTCGTCCCCGGCATGGGCGACGACGTGCAGACCATCAAGGCCGGCATCATGGAAATTGCCGATATTTTTGTCATCAACAAAAGTGACCGTGAAGGCGCGGACCGCGTGGAGCGCGAGATACGCTCCATGCAATCGCTGGCCATCCGATCCGACAAGTGGACCCCGCCGATCATCAAGAC
>JBAVUZ010000840.1:0-7575 GCA_049697035.1 Candidatus Angelobacter sp.
GGTCTGCCGCGCCCTCAAGCCCGATCCCCCCTGCGATCAACCGCCGCAACGCGTCCGCCAGCGCCGCCCGGCTGGGATACACGATGGCGTGATGATAGAGACCGGTAGTGCCGAAAGGAGGAGGTTCTCCGTCCAGGCTCTCCCACGTGTTGAGAGCAATGTGATGGTGATAGCCTCCGGCAGAGAGAAACGCGGCCTGGTCGCCCATGCGCTGCATCAGCTCAAACCCAAGGATGTCGCGATAAAAGGCAATTGCACGTTCCAGATCTGCCACTTTAAGATGCACGTGGCCTATGCGCACTTGTGGATCGATTGGCCCAGCGCCATTCTTTTCCTGTATGGCCATAAAAAAGATTAGCCTGCGGGCTGTTGAGCGCCGGCGAAGCGCTTCGCCTGAATCTCAATGTACACATGGATCAGCGAAACCGCCGCGGGCGTGACGCCAGGAATGCGCGAGGCGTGGCCCAGTGTGCGTGGGCGGACTCGTTGCAGTTTTTCATTCATTTCGCGTGAGAGGCCGCTGACCTTGCCGTAATCAAACCAGTCAGGAATGACGCGCTGCTCGGCCTTCTTGAGCCGCTCAATGGACTTGCGCTGCTGGTCAAGATATCCGGCATATTTGATCTCAGTTTCGACGGTCTTCATCTCGTTGCGTGCGGCTACAGAAAGCTCTGTTTCCCCAAGCGTGCTCGATCCACACTCGCCGGACACATCCAATCGCACAGGGGTATCCAGACTCAGGTTCGTATCAGGGCCCGACTTAAGTCGGGCCGTAGAGGCTCCTAAAGAACTGGGCTTTAGCCCCTGCGGTTCTTCGTCAGAAACGGCGGCGATCTCTGCAAAATACTCCGGATAACTCTCCCGCACCACCAGCGCCAGATCTTCAATCACGATCTCCGGTCGCTTCAGCAACTGTGCCAGTGTTGAACCAAGAGCACTGGAAAGATTATTTCCGTTCGAAACGACCGAGGCTGTTTCCGTCGATTCGCTGTCGCATTCAGAGTCGTTGGAAGTCCGCAACCCTGCCAGCCGCTTCTGCTGCCTCCGCTCAATTTTCTCCAGCAGATCGCCGGAGACACGCGTCTTCTCCAGCAACGTCGCCAGCTTTTGTGCGCGCTGTTTCTTGGCCTGGTAATCGGCCCATGCGTGATCATTGATCAAACCGATGCGGCGGCCGTGTGGCGTAAGCCGGCGATCGGCATTATCAATGCGCAGATGCAGACGAAACTCCGCGCGCGAAGTAAACATTCGGTACGGTTCGTTTGTCCCTTTGCTGATCAAGTCGTCGATCAGGATCGCTGTATATGCTTCAGTGCGATCTAGCACCAGCGGCGGCTCGCCTTTGATCTTCAACGCTGCGTTGATCCCGGCCATCAGCCCCTGGCAAGCTGCTTCTTCATAGCCGGACGTTCCATTGATCTGTCCGGCAAGAAAGAGACGATCGATCTTCTTGGTTTCCAGCGTGCGCTCAAGCTCGGTCGGATCAATGGAGTCGTACTCAATCGCATATCCGGGCCGCAGCATCTCCGCCTTTTCCAGCCCAGGAATTGATTTGACAATCGCAAGCTGCACGTCAATCGGTAGCGACGTGCTCATGCCATTGACATAAATCTCATGTGTGTTCAGCCCCTCTGGCTCAAGAAAGAGCTGGTGGGTCGTCTTATCGGGGAACTTGACGATCTTGTCTTCAATGCTGGGACAATACCGCGGACCAATGCTCTGGATCTGGCCGGAATACATGGGCGAGCGATGCACGTTGTCAGCGATGATCCTGTGCGTCTCTGCCGTGGTGAAGGCGATATAGCACGGGACCTGCTTCTGTGTGATCTTTTTTGTGCGGAAGCTGAAGGGTGTCGGATCGGCGTCGCCCGGTTGCACCTCAAAGCGTGACCAGTCAATGCTGCGGCCGTCGAGCCGTGGCGGCGTCCCGGTCTTAAGCCTGCATCCGCGCAGACCCAGCAGCTTGAGCGATTCTCCCAAAAGTTGCGATGGCGGCTCACCACTCCGTCCGGCAGGATATGTCTGCTCGCCGCAATGGATCAGCCCGTTCAGAAATGTTCCCGTGGTGACGATCACGGCTTGCGCGCCTACCGTTCTTCCGTCCCGAAGCTTAATCCCCTTTGCGACAGAAAACCCACCACGGAGGCACGGAGACACGGAGGAAAAAAAGTCCAGAGATGACGTTCGCTCGCTTCTCTGTGTGCCGGAATCTTTTTCTAAGCCAACCTCATTTTCTCCGTAATTGTCTTTCTCCGTGCCTCTGTGTCTCCGTGGTTGATTTTCCGCTTCCTCCACGATCAGCTCGGCCACTTCAGCCTGCTTGATGAACAGATTCGGCTGGCTCTCCAGCACTTCACGCATCTTCTGCCGGTACTGCTGCTTGTCACATTGCGCACGCGGAGACCACACGGCTGGCCCTCGGGAAGTGTTGAGCAGACGGAACTGGATGCCCACAGCGTCCGTGACTTCGCCCATAATTCCGCCCAGGGCGTCCACCTCGCGCACGAGATGTCCTTTGGCGATTCCGCCAACGGCTGGATTGCATGACATTTGCGCGATCAGGTCCACGTTCAGCGTAAATAGCGCTGTCTTCAGTCCCATGCGGGCGGCGGCCATGGCAGCTTCGCAGCCGGCATGGCCCGCGCCGACAACTACCACATCGTATTGTTCGGTGAAATGCACTGTCCCCTATTTTACAGGCTTAAGCGCTTTTGCCGGATGCAGCCAGGACCATCCCCCAGGATCCCCGCAGCACCGCGTCATTCCAAAAAGCTTTGGCGTATAGGCCTTCTAGCGATCCAAATCGATTCGATTTGGCATTGGCGCGGGCGGAGGCGTGTTCTCGGATTGAGCAGCGTTTGAAGCCGAATCCTTGTGCACGGCATCCGCGATGGCGGCGGAAAGCTTGTTCGCGTCCACTGGCTTGGTCACGTAGGAATCCATCCCTGCTGCCAGGCAGCGCTCGCGGTCTCCAATCATGGCGTGGGCAGTCATAGCAACAATCGGGAGATGTTTCTGGGAGATTCGTTCCTGTGCGCGTATGACTTTGGTCGCCTCAAAGCCGTCCATATCGGGCATCTGCACGTCCATCAGGACCAAATCAAAGCTCTGCTGTTCCAGTACTGCAAGAGCCTCTCGCCCGCTGCCCACGGTTAGGACTGAATGGCCTTGTTTTGCCAACAGACTCCGCGCCAGCCGGAGATTCACCAGGTTATCGTCTGCAACAAGGATATGCAGTTTCCTGGATGGCGTTGCCGCAGTCCGTTCTTCGCGAGGCTGGGTCTCGTCTGTCGCTGGAATAGCGGTCGCCAAGCCGAAATGGGCCGTAAAGTAAAAGGTGCTGCCGGAACCCGCTTTGCTTTCCAGCCATATCCGGCCATGCATGAGCGCAACCAGCTGTGAAACGATCGCCAACCCTAGGCCGGTCCCTCCATAGTGGCGGGTAGAGGAAGTGTCCGCCTGGACAAAGGCTTCAAAAATCGTCTTTTGCTTGTCCCCGGAAATTCCGATTCCGGTATCGCTCACGCTGAATTGCAGTGCATTGTCTTGCAGCCGTTGGACGCGCACCATGATTTCCCCCTGATCAGTGAACTTCAGCGCATTGCCAACAAGGTTCATTAATATCTGCCGCAGGCGGCCGGGATCGCCGATTGCGATGTCAGGCAAGTCCGCGGAGAAATCGGATTGCAGAGATAGCTGCTTGTTCCTGGCTTGAACAGAAAACTCTTTGACTGTCGCTCTTACAACCTCTTTCACGCTGAAAGGGACACGTTCCAGCTCCAGCTTGCGTGCTTCAACCTTTGAAAAATCAAGAATGTCATTGATGATTTCCAGCAGAGCGCCGGCTGAGCTTTTTACCGTTGCCAGGTAGTCGCGTTGCTGGTGAGTAAGATTGGTATCCAGCGCCAGGTCGATCATTCCTATCACGCCGTTCATGGGCGTACGGATTTCATGGCTCATATTCGCCAGGAACTCGCTTTTGGCTCGGTTGGCGGATTCCGCAGCTTCCTTGGCAAGGCGCATTTGCTCTTCCGCCTGCTTGAGCAACGTGATGTCCAGAAATGTCCCTTCAATTTCAGTCCCGGTAGCGCCGGGAACCATGGTGGTATTGGCCATTACCCAGACTGAGCTTCCGTCCTTGCGACGCATGAACAACTCCTGGTTGGAAGCAGTTCCGAACTGGGCCATTCTCTGGTCGGAGGCAGCCTTGTCGGCTGGGTCAAAAAACACGTCCATCACAGAGCGGCCAATCAGGTCATCGCGCGAATCGTAGCCGAGAATTTTGGCGCCGGCGTCATTGCAATCAAGGAAACTTCCTACCTGCGAACAACGAAAAACTCCCGCCAGGTTGCGCTCAAACAAGAGCCGGTAGCGCTGTTCCGATTCGCGCAGAGATTCTTCAGCTGCTTTGCGCTGCGTTATATCTGTCAACAGCCCGCTGGCGCAGCGCAGCCCGTCTTTTTCAAAAGTTTGAATGGCGCGATTATGGACCCATCGCCATTCGCCGTCTTTGCGGCGTATGCGGAATTCAATGTCGAACAGCGTGCCTTCCTCAAAGAACAACTGGAACATGTGCCTGACGTGCTGCGCTTGATCAGGATGGACTGAGTCGAAGAGCAGCGAAGGTCCTCGCGCGTAACATTCGGCGGCGCTATAGCCAAAAAGCTTCTCCACGTTGGCGCTTAGAAATTTCACCTCGTCATTGCTGTTGAGCATCCAGATGACATCAGGGATATTGTTAATAAGAGCGCGATAGTTCTCATTTGCTTCACGTAGCGCCTGCTGCGTTGCTTTGGCCCGGGTGATATCGCGAACGATGGCGGAAACTCCGATGACCTCTCCTTTGGGGTTCTTGATTGGGCAATATGTCAGGGACACTTCAACGCGGCGGCCATCTTTGTGATGGCGCTCGGATTCGAACTGGACCAGGGTCTCTCCTGCCAGAACTCGTGCGAAGAAGCCGTTATATTCCTCTACCCGCTCCGGCGGAATGATGGTAGAGAAGACAGATTTCCCAAGAATGTCTTCTGCGGGAAATCCGTAAATGGCCTGCGCTCCCCGATTCCAGCTCAAGACCCTCTTGTCCAGAGAGACGGCAATAATCCCCTCTTCAGAGTATTCCACCACCGCTGCCAGCAGAGCGCGCGCTTCGTCAGCGCGCCTGCGTTCACTTATGTCCCTTAAAATTGCCGCGACGCCCATCAATTTTCCGTCCGCATCTTTCACCGGCGATGCAGAACAGCTGATTTCAATCCGGCGCCTGTCCTTGGTCACGCCGCTGCCGTCAAAAGGATGCACGGCTTCGCCCCGCTTCATGCGCTGAATGACCGCATTCACAGAGGGCGCCTCATCTTCGGGTGCCAAGACAAGGATGTTTTGCCCGATGATTTCCTGGCTCCCATAACCAAATAACTTTTCGGCTCCGTGGTTCCAGCTCTCAATTGTGCCGTCCGGTGTGCACCCGATGATCGCGTCTTCAGCGTATTCCACAATGGACGCCAGAAACCTTTGCGCGTCTTCGGCTGATTTATTCGCCATCAGGCTGCTCCTTCCCGTTATTGTCATGCTGCGCTTTTGTTTCCGTTAAGACAAGCTTCTTCCAAATCCGGCTGGGATAGTTTAATAAGACCTATATTTTCAATAATTTACAGGCTTTTAGAAAGTCGCGCGTACGCCTTGAGACGCAGCTCAGGGGCGCTTCTATCGCTTGTGTGGCTGGATGCAACTACGATGTGTTCTTATTTTCCTTTATCGAGGCCCAAAGTTGTACCAGCGTTATGGGCAAAAAACACCAGAAACAACAGCATCAGTCCTATATTGTCCAGCTCGTTGCCAAAGTACCGCCATGGCGGAACGCCATGCGGAAGGATCCACGTGGAAAGGAGCAGGTTGGCCATGAACAATGCGCCGACAATAGCAAAAGGACGCACCCAAAAGCCCAGCACCATGGAAAGACCAATCAGCAACTCCGCCACTCCAACGGCATAGCCGGATGCCGCTGGATACTTCAGAGTCGCGCGCAGAAATGGCTTGTAAGCAGGCACGGCGCTTTCATGGACGTATCCCGTGACGTATTTCGCATAACCACCGTGAGCAAAGTCATGCCCCATGAGTTTGTATTGAGCAAAGAACAGAAACATCACGCCCACCACAATCCGCGCCACTGCCATAGTTACAGACGACGAACCAGTATTTTTCATGCTGATCGACTTTTCTCCTCAGACCTATAGACAAACGGTTTCGTTGAACTGGGCCGATTTCAACGCGGCTTTACTGCTTAAATACGTTCCCGTCTTTCATCACAAATTTCACGCTCTTGAGCGCTTCCACGTTCGCCACCGGATCACCCTGCACGGCCATGATATCCGCAAATGCTCCCGGCGCAATTACGCCGATATCGCCTTTCATGTCCAGAAGATTAGCGGCGGTGGAAGTTGCGGCCTTGATGGCGTCCATCGGCGACATGCCGAACTTGACCATGAAACCAAATTCATTTGCGATGGGCTCCGTCCATGGAATTCCGCCCATGTCCGTCCCGAAAGCGATCTTTACTCCGGCCTTCAATGCCTTCTTGAATGAGACTTCATGTTCGTTGGCGCGCGCGCGATCACGCTTGCCGTCCTCCGTGTTTTCTGGTGACCAGTCCGTGTAGTAAACGCCAAGGGTAGGCACGTACCACGTTCCCTGCTTCAGCATCTGCGCGATAGCCGCGTCGTCGAGCGAAAGGCCGTGCTCAATCGAGTCGCATCCGCCATCCAATGCCCGATGCAGGCCAATCCCGCTATAGGCGTGGCACGCGACCTTCTTCTGCTGTCCATGGGCTTCATCCACTACCGCTTTCAGTTCTTCCACTGTCAGCGTGGGCTGGGACACCAGGTGGCCTCCCTTATCGACCCATGACCGATGCGTCATGTAAACCTTGATCCAGTCTGCGCCGTTTTCCAGTTGCTGCCGCGTGATCTTGCGCAACTCGACAGGGCCATCGCCAAGCTGCGCGCCCTTAGGCACCACAATGTCAGGATTGTAGCCTTCCAGTGGATAGCCGCCTGTCACAGAGATCGCGCGCGTCACCACCAGCAGTCGTGGGCCAGGAATAAAGCCGTTATTGATTGCTTCTTTGATTCCGACGTCACCATAGCCAGCACCCTCGGTCTCAAGATCTCGCAGCGTGGTAAAGCCCTGTTCCAGCGCGCGCCGCACTGAGACCGTGGCACGCGCCGCGCGATACGCCGAAGGATGCTTCAGCAGTTGGTCATCGTAGCTCTCAACCTTGGGGTCTTCTCCCTGAAGAAAAATGTGCGTGTGGGTATCGATCAGCCCCGGGAGCACAGTCACGTCCTCAGGCAGATTGATGACGGTGGCTCCGGCCGGCGGATTGCCGCCAGCTGTTACGCTTTCAATCTTGTTGCCCTCGATCACAACCAGCACATTGTGTCGAACCTGGTTCGATATGCCATCAATCAGGCTGGCTGCGTGGATGGCAATCACCTTTTCCGGCGTAGGTGTGCCCTTTGATGGTGCGGCAGTCTGCGCCGTGGTGGTTGTCACCAGCGTCGAAGCGAACAGCAGGATTAC
>JBAVUZ010000841.1:0-6091 GCA_049697035.1 Candidatus Angelobacter sp.
CCTTCATAGCCGTATCAACAGTAGCCGAGTCATTCGAATACCGTTGTTCAATTGCCTGGATCTTTGCGAGGCGACGTTTGTGCCGATCCTCTGCGGTAAATCGGGCATTCAAAAAAATCGTGCACAAATCTTTTGCCAACTCGTCGGCCACCACACGCGCACCCAGCACCAATATGTTTAGATTATCGTGCTCTACACCTTGATGCGCGGAATACGAGTCATGGCACAGGCCGGCGCGTATGCCTGGAATCTTGTTCGCTGCCACTGATGCGCCTACGCCGCTGCCGCAGATGAGAATGCCCCGGTCTGTTCCACCGTGCAGCACGCCATGCGCAACCGCTTCAGCATAATCCGGATAATCCACCGGCGCGGTGCTGTCAGTGCCGACGTCCGTCAACTGATGGCCGCTTTTCTGAAGATGGTCGACGAGCACCTTCTTTAGTGCAAAGCCGGCATGATCAGAACCTATGGTGATTTTCATAGTCGCAGAAGCTTAGTTGCGTTTCGATAGCAGTTCCCGGGCTGCGGCCACCACAGCATCCGGAGTGAACCCGAATCTTTTCTGCAATTCCTTGAGCGGAGCAGAAGCCCAAAATGTTCGCATGCCTAGACTTTTTCCTGCATGGCCAACATATTGAGACCAGCCAAAGGTCGCAGCCTGCTCCACGGAGATTCTAGCGGTAACGCTCTGCGGCAGCACGCTCTCACGATACTCTTCAGATTGTTTTTCAAAAATTTCCCAGGATGGCATACTGACCACACGCACTTTGCGTCCCTCAGCGCTCAGGGTTTCATATGCGGAAACGCAAAGAGAAACTTCGCTTCCTGTGGCCATCAGGATCAGCTCGGGTTTTCCACCCGGCGAATCGGCCAGCACATAAGCCCCTTTTGCCACGCCGGCGGCAGAAGCGTACTTGCTGCGATCGATCGTGGGCAATGCCTGCCGCGAGAGAATTAGCGCAGCGGGCTCATGCCGCAGTTGCATGATCACGCGCCACGCTTCAGTGACTTCATTGGCGTCCGCCGGACGCAGCGTAATAAATCCGTGCATCGCTCGCAATGACGCGAGTTGTTCGATCGGCTGATGCGTAGGGCCATCTTCGCCTACGCCGATGGAGTCATGGGTGAAGACGTAGATGACGGGGATTTCCATGATCGCCGCAAGCCGCATGGGAGGACGCGAGTAATCGCTGAAGATCAGGAACCCGGAGCCGTAAGGGCGAATCTTGCTAAGAGAAAGACCATTGAGGATTGAACACATCGCATGCTCGCGAATGCCGAAATGGAAGTTGCGCCCGCCATAGCTGCCGGCTTCAAAATCTCCAGCGCCTTCAAAGGTGAGATGTGTTTTGGTTGAAGGAGCCAGGTCGGCTGATCCGCCAATCAGCCACGGCACGTTTTGCGCGATTGCGTTCAACACTTTGGCGGATGAGTCACGGCTTGCCATGCCTTTGGGATCGGCAGGGAAGACAGGCAGGTTTTTGTCCCAGCCTTCTGGAAGCTGGCGATGCTGCATGCGTGTGACCTGGTCTGCGAGGTCTGGGTACGTTTTCTTATACTGCGTGAACGTGGCTTCCCATGAGGTACGCAGATCTCGTCCGCGCTTACCTATAACGGATGCGAAGCGCTCACGCACGCCGTCTGGCACGAGGAACTTTGCATCTTCCGGCCAGCCATAGGCGCGCTTGGCCCCGCGAATCTCCTCTTCACCAAGCGGCTCGCCATGGGCTTCCTTGGTGTCCTGCTTCTTAGGAGCGCCATAAGCAATGTGACTGTCAACAATAATGAACGTCGGCCGGTCCTGCGTTTGGTGAAAGACGTTAAGGGCGCGCGTCAGCAGTTCCAGGTCATTGGCATCACCTACGCGCGTTACGTTCCAGCCATATCCCATAAAGCGGGAGGCAATGTCTTCGCTGAACGCGAGTTTGGTCTTGCCTTCAATCGTGATGTTGTTGTTGTCATAGATCCAGCAGAGATTGCTGAGCTTTAGATGCCCGGCAAGGGAAGCGGCCTCACTGGATACGCCCTCCATCATGTCCCCATCGCCGCAGATGGCATAGACGTTGTAATTGAATAGCTCAACATCCGGCTGGTTGAAATGCGCGGCCTGCCATTTGGCGGCAATCGCCATGCCCACGCTGTTGCCCACGCCCTGGCCTAGCGGGCCAGTTGTGGTCTCAACGCCAGAAGTTAGCCGATATTCGGGATGTCCGGGGCATTTGCTGTCCAATTG
Source organism: Candidatus Angelobacter sp. (assembly GCA_049697035.1). Classification (GTDB taxonomy): domain Bacteria; phylum Acidobacteriota; class Terriglobia; order Terriglobales; family Acidobacteriaceae; genus Angelobacter. The sequence continues at coordinate 2,234 of JBAVUZ010000841.1, forward strand.
GCGGAAGTGCTTGATGTCATCCAGGGAAACAGCAGGCTCGCCCAGCGTTTCATATTTCGGATTGACGGCCTTTACGCCGGCAAGATGCAACAGCCCATAAAGCAGCATGGAGGCATGTCCGTTGGAAAGGACAAAGCGGTCACGGTTCGGCCAGATGGGATCTTCAGGATCGTAGCGGAGGAAGCGCTGCCAAAGGACGTATGCCACAGGCGCCAGGGCCATGGGCGTTCCGGGATGACCGGAATTGGCCTGCTGTACCGCATCCATGGCTAGGGTGCGGATGGTGTTAATGCAGAGCTGATCGATATTGCCCGCGTTTTTTATGTCTTTCGTTTGATCGGCAACTTCTGGCAAGGTTACGGGAAGAGCCATTCTCTTAAGCAACCTCCAACAGATAAGCCTACGCTAAAATGATGCCATCTGGGGAGACCGAAACGGGCTTTTTGAAAGACGCTGGGCAAAGAAGCTGAGGAAAACTGAGCATAGTTCCGCCTGAGCCGCGCGATCAAACAGAGCATGAGGCGTTTTGCGCCAAAAAGTCCCTGATAGCCGCCCTATTTGCGGGTGTATTGCAGCACCACATCCAGAACGCGCCACTCACCGTTCAACTTTGAAAGGTGCATGTAGTCAATCCAGCGGCCGGTCACAACTTTTACGCTGGCGGCATCGCGGTAAACGTCCAGGACTTCGATCCTTTGGATCCGATCTGCCATGGGAATTTCCTTGCCGCTTCCCAGACGAACACCTTCCAGCATCGACTGAACAGTGTCTTCGCTGATTTCGGTATGGCCATTCACGGTCCGCAGGGTACGCTTGTGGAAATCAGGGTGTAATGCTTTCTGCATTCGCGCGGAGTCAGCAGTGTAGTAGGCGTCCATATAATTCTGGGCCACTGCGGCGACGGCTGTTTTTTCATTGGAAGTGGTTGCGCTGCTCCAGGCCAGGGCGGCCACACTCAGTAGCAGAAAGATGAATAACGCAAGTAACTTGCGCATAAATTCCTCTTTTCGTGAAAGCAGTTTGCGATATCGCCGATAGATCTGTCCTAATTGATCCTTTTTGCAAGTCATGGCCCACGCCAGAGAAAACGCTAACTGGCTGCTGCTATTCAAGTTAGGTGTTTGACGAATGTTGATTGCCGCGCTGAGATGTGTTCGCTTTTGAAATCGATGTGCGGACTCGAACAGTGAGGTCAATGAATAGCGGCTCAATGAAATCGTGGCAAGGACGCTAAATACAAAAGCGCGGCCAGGTAAAGCCGCGCCCTTGTTACTGAAGAGGCAAATAAGGAGCCACAATCCCAGGTGCCGGCGGTGACACCCCCTTGGCAACCACCGCCGATCCTTAGTTTGTGCTTTTTCCGTTCATCCTGTCTGCATAGTGCAGAAAAGGGTGGAAGCGTTTCATCGTTTGTGCATTTTTTATGCCAGAGAACAGGGAAAGTCTTCTAAACAACTGAAACAAAAGTTGTTAGCGAGCTACAGGAACGCACAAGTGACTCATTTTTCTCGTTTTTCCCGGCGGCTTTACGCCACTCCTGCGGCTTGTGCTGCGCCGGGCGCATTTTGCGGCGGGAATCACGTGGGTGGGGCAGCTCTACTTTCTTTGTCCTGGTGAACGGGCCGTACCTGCGCGAGACTGACGGCGACCGGGCTCTGCTCACAAGCCACGGTGATGGCGGTCACGGCAACGCGCTGCCCATAAGAGACAATAAGACACCAGCCAACCAGGAACTCTCTTTCGGGTGTTAAACGGAAACTGGTTGGCACGCTCGAAAACATTTCCTTTGCCGAAAGAGCTCGCCCCTGGAAAGGAACCCGCCGTGCACGCGATCTCCACTCTTCAACGTTTCCTTTGTGCGATTGTCTTCGTGGCAGTTGCCATGTTGTCAACCCAGAGCTCGCCGGCGCAGGAGGCGCAGCCTGCCGCGGCGCAAGCTACGCCGTCAGCTCCGCCCCCAACGCGTTCTCCGCAGGCGGAGGCCGGGCCCAAGACCGTGCCACCAGGACCACCCACGGTGCAGGAGGAATTGATCGCCGAGATTTCAGCTGGCAGTGAATACGTTGTGGGGAACACGCTGGGCCGCCACGTGCTCTGGAGCCAGAAGTCCGGCGATCAACACACGGTCTGGCTGGACGGCAAACAGGTAGGCGGAACTTATCAGCAAGTACACAGAATGGGCCTTCGTGGAGAAGCCGAGGACCTGCATGTGATTATGGCGGGCAAACGCCGGGGCAAGTGGGTGGCGCTCTATGACGGCCAAGAACGAACAGCAGAATACGACGAAATAACGACGGTGGACGTGGGCCCGGGCGGGCACCCTTTGATTGTCGGCGGGTGCCGTGCCAAGAAGTGTCACCTGATCATGGACGGCAAGGAGACCGGCCCCGAGTTTGAGGGCATAGGCTCGCCGGATTTCAACCTCAAAAGCGGCCATTACGTTTACTTCGGCAAGCGCAACAAGAAATGGGTGGCGATCCTCGATGGCAGGGAGATTGGCCCGGAAATGGATGACTATGGCAACTTCAGTTGGGGACCGGAAGGCAGGCTCATGGCCGTTGCCGCACAAATGGGAAAGAAGTACACCTGGATCGTGGACGGCAGCCCCGGCCCGCTCTTCGACGTGATCGGCGAGGTTGCCTTTAGCACTGACGGCCGCCACTATGCCTTCGGCGGCGCTCGCGTCAAGAGCGGTTTTGGCTCGAAGGAGGTCCGCGGCTCCATGGTGGTGGATGGCAAGGAGAGCGAGGAAACGTGGAAAGGGGCAGGGCTTACTGGAAATGGGACCGTGGTCTTCGGGTCCTATCGCTACGTGTTGAAAGGGATCAAGAGCCTTTCCGCCGACTTTCACGGGGTCTCAGATCCGGTGTTTACCGCGGACGGCAGTCTGGTCTTTGCCAAGCGGCTCGGGAACGGGAATGTAGTAGTTCATTTTGGCGGACGCGCGGGGCCGGCTCTCGATGATGTTATGAGTTCCATCGTGATCAGTGGCGACGGGAAACACGTGGCCTATGTCGGCCGGCAAGGCGATTCTTTTTTGGATGTGCGCGACCAGACGCCGGGCGTCAGCTTTCCCGGGAAACGAGAAGTGAGCTTTGTGGGCTGGATTGCCATCAACAAAGACGGCACGAGAGTGGCCTATGAAATCGTCCGTGGCGGCACTCAATTCAAGGCAGGTACCACGCGACGAGCCTTGCGCCGCGTGGTGATCGACGGCAAAGGCGGCCGGGAATATGATTCGCACAATCTGATGCCGAGCCGGTTTTCTGATGACGGGAACCACTATGCCTACGCGGTTCACGGCGCTCAGGGAGACCGCGATCGCATGATTCTTGATGACGTAGAAGGACCGCTCTACGACGACATATTCAACTGGACTCGCTTCCTTGACGAACGGAGCGTCGAGTTCGTCGCGCGACAGGGACGGCGCCTGGTGCGCGTGACGATGAGACTGGATTAGGTTGAGCCGTTTTCGTTCCACGGAAAGCGTACTCGTTGCCGATTGATCTCTAGGGCTGGCTTCGTGAACCTGATCCAGCCGTCTGCGTTGCAGGCTGGGCGTTTTTCACCCATTTATCAAACCAGGTGACCATCTCCCACAACGTGTGTTCGGTGGATTCGCGGGCAAGATAACCGTGCGCTTCATAGGGAAGCTGCACGTAGCGGACGATTCCCCCATTGCCTTTAATGGCCTGATACATGCGCTCGCTCTGGATAGGGAAAGTGCCCGAGTTATCGTCGGCCATGCCGTGGATCAGCAGGATGGGATGCTTGATCTTGTCGGCCTGCATGAAGGGCGAGACTTTGATGTACATCTCCGGCGCTTCCCAAATGGTGCGGCGCTCGCTCTGGAAGCCA
>JBAVUZ010000842.1:0-1853 GCA_049697035.1 Candidatus Angelobacter sp.
CTGGGCAAGACCCAGCCCGTGGCCACCAATGACACAGCGGAAGGACGCCAGCAGAACCGCCGCGTTGAACTCGTTCTCTCCGGTGAGGCTATCGGCATGAAGACAGCTTCCGCAACCACCGTCACGCCGAAATAACTACATCCTTCAAGCCGCGCAAAGGAGGGAACCTGCAAAGGTTCCCTCTTCTGCTGACACATACTTTTTCATTACCCAAAAATTGCTGCGCGAATCAATGCGAAACCCGCGAATCATATTTTGATTCGTGTACGTTGGTGAAAACTCCGGCTGGCCCTGGTTGATCTGCGTCCATCAGCGAAAATCTGCGACGAGGTTCTGTGGAATAATACTGATCTGTGACGACCGTATCTAAATCCGATCTCTACCGCCTTCTTCCCTCAGTGGATGAGCTGCTGAAGAGTGCCGATCTGTCGGAATTACTGGCGCGCGAAGGCCAGCCTGCCGTGACCGAGTCCGTACGTGCCGTAGTGGCAAGCATGCGCAATGAGATCAACTCCGGTACGCTCTGCACGCAACAAGCGGTGGAGCTTGCTGTGGCGCACCTGCCACAAGCAGTCGCCCTGCACCTGGGCAGCGCCATGGAATTTTCGCTTAAGCCTGTCATCAATGCCACGGGAGTAATTCTGCATACAAACCTGGGACGCGCGCCGCTGGCTGAGTCGGCGATCAGGCGCATCACTGAAGTTGCGGGTGGCTACTCTAATCTTGAATTTGATATCGCCGCCGGCGAGCGCGGCAAGCGCGACGTCCACGTTGAGCGCCTATTCTCTCGGCTGCTCAATCAGGATGGCGTGAACGGCATTCGGACCGTGGTCGTCAACAACTGCGCCGCGGCGGTTATGCTTGCCCTGAACACGCTGGCTGAAGGCGGCGAGGTCATCGTCTCACGCGGTGAGCTGGTGGAAATCGGCGGCTCCTTCCGCGTGCCGGACGTGATGGCCAAGTCCGGCGCGGTCTTGCGCGAAGTCGGCACCACCAACCGCACGCGCCTGGCCGACTATGAAAATGCCATTACTGACAAGACACGGCTGCTGCTGCGCGTGCATCGCTCCAACTTTGCCATCATTGGCTTTACTGAGCAGCCCACTCTGGAAGAGCTGGCCGCGCTGGGACGCAAGCACAACATCCCGGTGATGGAAGACCTGGGCGGCGGCGCCATGATCCAGTTGCGCGCGCTGGGCGTGAATGAAAGCGGCGTAATGGATAGCCTCCGCGCCGGCACCGACCTGATTACCTATAGCGGTGACAAAATGCTGGGCGGCCCGCAAGCCGGCCTGCTCAGCGGACGCGAGGCGCTGATCCAGCGCGTGCGCTCCAACCCGCTCTTCCGCGCCCTGCGCGTGGATAAGCTCACCTACGCCGCGCTGGAAGGCACGCTAATGGAATATATCCGCCAGAACCATGATGCCATTCCCTTTGCCCGCATGATGCGGATTTCGGCGGCGGATATCTGCGTGCGTACAGAAGCCATGCAGAGACAGCTCAGCGGCGCTCCACATTTAAAGACCACGATCATCTCCGGTGAATCGTTGGTAGGCGGTGGTTCCGCGCCTACTTCGTCGCTGCCGACTTTCCTCCTGGCTGTAACCGCTGAATCTCTCAGCGCCGACGAACTCGCCGCGCGCCTCCGTAACAATCATCCGTCGATTGTGGCCCGCGTGGAAGAAGGCCGCGTGCTTCTGGATCTGCGCACCGTCCTCAGCCCTGCCGAAGAAGCGCAGATTGTGCGTGCGCTGCTGAATATCGCACCTCGTCATCCCGAACTACGTTAGCGAAGCGCGCGTTTTCTTCAGCGCGCGAGTAGGAGTGAGGGACCTTTTGTTTCTCTTTCTACA
>JBAVUZ010000843.1:0-7549 GCA_049697035.1 Candidatus Angelobacter sp.
GTGATCCTGAAAGCAAAGAAACCACCGCGCGAGCGCCGTGGCTTTGCCGGATCGACCACGCTTGATCCATTGAAGGCTGCCAAGAAAGCGGCTGCTGGCAAGTCGAAGAAATAATTTTTAGGGCGCAGGCGAGGGCGCCTGCGGTCCACAAGAGTTCAATATGGCTAAGATCGATGTTGTAAATCTCGAAGGCAAGAAGACAGGCTCGCTGGAGCTGGCCGACGAGGTCTTCGGCGGTATCAATGAAGACCTTCTCTGGGAAGCGGTAAAGCATTATCGCTCAGCGCAGCGGGCGGGCACGCACGCCACCAAGAACAAGAAACTGGTGTCGGGCGCGGGCAAGAAGCTCTGGAAGCAGAAGGGCACCGGCCGCGCGCGCGTCGGCTCCATCCGGTCGCCACTGTGGCGTCACGGCGGCACGGTCCACGGACCGCAGCCCCGCTCCTATGACTATCAGTTTCCCAAGAAGAAGCTGCTGGGCGCGCTGCGTTCGGCCCTGGCTTCCAAGCATTCTGACGGCAAGCTGATGGTGGTGGAAGCGTTCGAGCTGGACGCAGCCAAAACCGGCACGTTCCGCAAGACGCTGGGCAAGCTGGGCGTCGGCAAGACGACGCTGCTGGTGGATGGTTCAAAAGAGAACCGCAACCTGGAACTCAGCTCGCGCAACATTCGCGGCGTGGAGCTGGTTGCCAGCAACCATGTTCATCCGTATCACCTGTTGCGGTATGAGACAGCCATCTTCTCCAAACCAGCGCTGGAAAAACTGCAGGATTCGCTGAAGGCCTCGGCGCCCAAGCACAAAGCAGAGGTGGCGTTATGAAGTCGGCCTATCAGATTATCCGCAAGCCGGTGATCACGGAAAAAGGGTTGGGCGTGAAGGAAAACCAGGGTACGTTGGTTTTTGAAGTCAACGCTGCGGCCACCAAGACCGAAGTAAAAGAAGCCGTCCAGAAGATCTTTAAGGTGAAGGTCGATTCGGTGCGCACCGCAAACTTTGTCGGCAAAGAACGCCGTCGGGGCAAGTTTGCCGGTTACCGCCCGGACTGGAAGAAGGCATACGTAAGGCTGAAAGCGGGCGAGAAGATGCCCGAGTATGCGGCGAATATTTAGCTGCTAGCAACTTAGCTCCTGGCTTCTAGCCAGGGCTGGTGATGCAGGCAGTGAGACCTGATTTGAGCGCTTCGTGAGATTTCGAAGCCATAGAAGAAAAGGCTAGCGGCTAGAAGCTAGCAGCTAGAGGCTGGTTTTACATGGCAATTAAGACATACAGACCGATTACGCCGTCGTTGCGTTTCAAGACAACGCTGACCAACGATGAGTTGACGACCAATAAGCCGCACAAGCCGCTGACCAGCATCAAGCTGCGCACCGGCGGACGCCGCAACGCGGGCGACATCACGATCTGGCACCGCGGCGGCGGACACAAGCGCAAACTGCGCGACATCGATTTCAAGCGCGACAAGAACGGCGTCCCGGCAACCGTGGTTTCGATCGAGTACGATCCCAACCGCTCGGCGCGCATCGCGCTCATCGCGTACGCCGACGGCGAGAAGCGCTACATCCTTCATCCTGTGGGATTGAACGTGGGCCAGAAGATTGTCAGCGGCCCTGAAGCCGACATCCTGGTTGGGAACGCGCTGCCGTTGAAGAACATTCCGGCCGGCACCACGATCCACAACATCGAACTAAAGCCCGGAAAGGGCGCGCAGATGGTGCGCTCCGCTGGTGGATCAGCCCAGTTGGTCGCAAAAGAAGACGAGTACGCGCTGGTGAAGCTGCCTTCCGGGGAAACGCGCAAAGTGCTGATCGATTGCATGGCGACGATCGGGCAGATCGGCAACGTGGACCACGAAAACGTTTCCATCGGCAAAGCCGGACGCAACATCTGGCTGGGCAAAAAGCCGGTCAATCGCGGCGTGGCCATGAACCCGGTGGACCATCCGCACGGCGGCGGTGAAGGAAAGACTTCAGGCGGGCGGCATCCGGTTACTCCGTGGGGCCAGCCGACACGCGGCTACAAGACGCGCAACAACAAGCGCACAGACAAGTTCATTGTCAGCAGGAGACAGAAATAATGGCTCGTTCATTAAAGAAAGGGCCGCATATTGACGGCCATCTGTTGAAGAAGATTGAAGACCTGAACGCGAAAAATGACAAGAAGGTCATCCGTTCATGGTCGCGTCGTTCGACGATTTCGCCGGAGATGGTGGGACACACCATTGCGGTGCACAACGGCAAAAAGTTTATTCCGGTGTACATCACGGAAAACATGGTGGGACACAAGCTGGGCGAGTTCTCCTTTACGCGGATCTTTAAAGGTCACTCGATGAAGGCGGCGGCGGAAGTTTCCGCCAAGCCGGCGGGCGTACCGGGCGGTCCGGGAGCAATTGCGCCGGCGGCATCGTCAGCGCCCCCTTCTAAATAGCAAAGATTGAGAGCATAGGTTAACGACATGGAATTTACAGCAAAAGCCCGATTCACCCGAGTATCGCCGCAGAAGGCGCGGCTGGTGCTGGACCTTATTAAAGGCCGGCGCGTGGAAGACGCTTTGACCACGCTGACCTTTACCAAGAAGCGCATTGCTCCGGCGATTTTTCAGCTGCTGCGCTCGGCGGTGGAGAACGCTAACTACCTGAGCCAGGAAAAGGGCATGGACGTTGACCTGGACCGGCTCTATGTAAAGCACGCCATCGCCAATGAAGGCCCGCGCATGAAGCGTATCCGTCCGGCGCCGATGGGCCGTGCGTTCCGTTACCAGCGCCGCATTTCGCACATGGAAATTGTGCTGGCGGAAAAGGGTGCGGAGAACAAGCAGGATCTGGCAACAGTAGTCGGCGAAGAAGATGCTGTTCCGGCAAAGACCACGACCAAGAAAAAAGCGGTTGGCGCAAAGAAGAAGTCAGCGGGCAAGAAGAAGACCGCGGCGGCGAGATAAAGAGTTTGGGTTCGAAAAACAGTTTTGTAAGCGCAATCAGTTGCGCGGAAGAAAGATTACAAGAGGTAAATGCATGGGACAGAAAGTCCATCCTTACGGATTTCGGCTGGGATACACCAAGCCGTGGCGGTCGCGCTGGTTCATTGAGAAGGATTACGACAAGCTTCTTCTGGAAGACGTGAAGCTGAAGGAAGAGCTCAAGGACAAGCTCAAGTCCGCGGGCGTGAGCTCGGTGGAAATCGAGCGTCCGGGCAACAAGCTGCGGATCATCATTCGCACGGCGCGTCCGGGCATCATCATCGGACGCAAGGGCGCGGAAATCGACAAGTTGAAGGTCGAACTGCAGAAGCGCACGAACCGCGACGTCTTTATTGATATCCAGGAAGTGCACAAGCCTGAGCTGGATGCGCAACTGGTGTCGGAAGGGATCGCGTTGCAGCTGGAAAAGCGCGTTGGTTTCCGCCGGGCGATGCGCAAGTCAGTGGATTCGGCGCTGCGTTTCGGCTGCAAGGGCATCAAGGTCCGCGTATCCGGCCGGTTGAACGGCAATGAAATCGCGCGATCGGAATGGTATCTGCAAGGGCGTTTGCCTCTGCATACGTTGCGCGCCGACATCGACTTTGGTTTTTCCGAAGCCCGCACCACGTATGGCGTGATTGGCGTGAAGTGCTGGGTTTACAAGGGCGACATTCTGCCGCAGAAAAAGCGGCAGCCTGAGCGCACGGGCGCGGGAGCGTTCTAAAAAGCTGCTAGCTGCTGGCTTCTAGCTAGTAGCCAGAAGCTAGAAGCTGCAACGAGATGATTGAGCAGAAGCCGCGCAGCAAACGGCTTGTGCACACAAGGTTAGAACAAGGAATTCGACGTTATGTTAATGCCGAAAAAAGTTAAGTACCGCAAGCAGCAGCGCGGTCGCATGTGCGGTAAGGCCTGGCGCGGAGGAGAACTCTCCTTCGGCGATTTCGGGTTGAAAGTGATGGAACCGGGATGGATTACCGATCGGCAGATCGAAGCCAGCCGTGTTGCCATGACGCGTTTTGTGAAGCGCGGCGGCAAGATCTGGATCCGCCTGTTTCCAGACAAGCCCGTAACCAAGAAGCCGGCTGAAACCCGTATGGGTAAAGGCAAGGGTGCGCCGGACCATTGGGTCGCCGTGGTACGACCGGGCAAGATCCTGTTTGAGATGGAAGGCGTGAACCGCACGGATGCTCAGGAAGCAATGCGCCTGGCGTCGAACAAACTGGGCTTGCGGACAAAGTTTGTGGCCCGCGCGGATGCGCACTAGGAAGAAGCAATTGGCAATTAGCAATTAGCCCTTGTGTTGAGGTTCAAGCAGATCTGGCTAAAGGCTAAGAGCTAGAGGCTAGTAGCTAACACAGAAAAAGAGACAACAACGATGGATGTCGAAAAACTTAGAAATCTGACCGATGCCGAACTGCTGCACCAGCAGCAGGAGCTCAATGACCAGCTCTTCCGCCTCAAGTTCCAGCTGAAAATGGGACAGACGGAGAGCCTGACCAAGATTCGCGGCCTGCGCAAGGACGTTGCGCGCGTTCATACCGTGATCCGGGAAAAGGAACTGGGCATTGCGGCTCCCAGCAACGGCCACAAAGCGGAAGCCGCCGCCAGCGATGCTGAGCCAAAGCCAAAAGCAAAGACGGCCGCTGCCGGCAAGAGCGCTAAGAAAAAGAAGACCAAGGCTGCCGCCAAGGGCAAAACAGCCAAGCCGGCAAAGAAGAAGACCGCAGCCAAGGCGAGGAAAAAGTAAATGGCAGAGACAACACAGAAAAAACAAGGCAGCCGCAGCACCAAGATCGGCCGCGTGACCTCCACCAAGATGAGCAAGACCATCGTGGTGCAGGTCATCATGAAGAAGGCGCATCCGCTCTATCGCCGCGTCGTCGCCAAGTCCAAAAAGTTTTACGCGCACGATGAGAAGAACACGGCGCACGTGGGCGACTTTGTGGAGATTGAAGAGACGCGCCCCATGTCCAAGTTGAAGCGCTGGCGGTTGAAGAACGTTATTCAGAAAGCGAAGCTGGTGGGCGGCGAAGAAGCGGAAGTCAGCAGTTAGCAATTGGCAGCTGGCAATTAGCTTCTGCCTGAATGGTATGAGCAGGTTTGGCTAAAGGCCAAGAGCTAAAAGCTAAGAGCCGAGTTGAAGTAGCTCGAAGGGTTTAAGAATTTGGATCGGCAGGTTAGATGCCCGATCAACGGAGATCAAAACATGGCAGTCATGATGAGAAGCATTCTCGATGTGGCCGACAACAGCGGAGCGCGCCGGCTGCAGATGATCCTGCCGCTGGGCGGACACACCGGCCTGAACGCCAGCTTGGGCGACGTGATTACCGCCTCAGTGAAAGAAGCGTCACCGGACGGCACGGCCAAGAAGGGCACGGTAGTGAAATGCGTCATCGTGCGCCAGCGCAAGGAGCATCGCCGCCGCGACGGCACGTATATCCGCTTTGATCAGAACGCGGCAGTGCTGATCAATGAAACCGGCGAGCCCATCGGCACACGCGTGTTTGGTCCCGTGGCCCGCGAGCTCCGGGAAAAGAAGTTTTTGAAGATTGTTTCTCTGGCGCCTGAAGTCCTGTAAGAGCGCGTAAAGAGAGACGAAGACGGCAAGACAGGAAGTTTTTTCCGGCGGATGCAAGGTTGAGGCCGCCAAATGGTTGAAGGCAGACAATGCATATAAGAGTCGATATCAAGCGCAATGACACGGTGAAAGTAATCACCGGACGTGACAAGGGCAAGCAGGGCCGCGTGCTGCGGGTTTTTCCCGGCACCAGCAAAGTATTGGTGGAGCACGTAATGATGGTGAAGAAGAACGTGCGGCCGAATCCGCAGCGCAACATCAAGGGCGGGATCGCGGAGCAGGAGTCGCCGATCTCCATCTCGAACGTCATGGTGGTATGCCCGAGCTGCGGACCGTCGCGCATTGGACACAAGATGCATGGCAGCCGGCATGTGAGAATTTGCCGCCGCTGTGATGCGCCGTTGGATAAATAGCACTCAGCGGTCAGCATTCAGCATTCAGCCACACAAACTGCTTTGGCTGAATGCTGAGAGTTCGGAAAGCTAAGGAACAGGAATCGCAGACGAGAGCGCCTGCGGTCTGCAGAAATTGATGACCCTACGAACCGGTAACCACTCCGAAACCGTGGGAGAAAGAAGTACAGAGAAGCAATGGCAACGACCAAAGTAACGGCAAGGCTGAAAGACAAATTCGATAAAGAGATTGCTCCGGCGTTGGCCAAGGAACTGGGCACAACGAATCCCATGGCTGTCCCACGGCTGCACAAGATCGTGGTGAACATGGGCGTGGGTGAAGCCACACAGAACACCAAGATGCTCGATCCGCTGGTTCGCGACCTGGGCGAAATTTGCGGTCAGAAGCCGGTGGTGACAAAGGCCAAGAAATCGATCGCGGCCTTCAAAGTCCGTGAAGGCATGGCCATTGGCGCTATGGTGACGCTGCGCGGTCCTCGCATGTATGAGTTTCTCGACCGGTTGATCAACGTCGCTCTGCCGCGTGTACGCGATTTTCGCGGCGTATCGACCAAGTCATTTGACGGTCGTGGCAATTACACGCTCGGCCTGCGCGACCAGCTGATCTTTCCGGAAATCGATTACGCGAAAGTGGACAAACTAAAGGGCATGAACGTGACGATTGTGACCACGGCGCGGGACGATAACCAGGCAAGGGCCCTGCTCAAGCATTTTGGAATGCCGTTCAGACAGTAAGAGCGGTACTTAGTATTTGGTAGTTGGTATTTAGCAAAGGACACAATGGCAACAACAGCGAAGATCGCCAAGACGAACAAGAAACCCAAGTTTTCCACCCAGCACCGCAATCGCTGCAGCATCTGCGGACGGCCGCGCGCTTTTCTGCGCAAATTCGGCCTCTGCCGTTTGTGCTTCCGCGGCCTGGCGCTCAAGGGTGAGATTCCCGGGGTTTCGAAGTCGAGTTGGTAAGGAAGCAATTAGCAACTGGTAATTAGCAATTAGCCAGTTTGCATATGGGGTTGGCAGAGATGCTGGCCTCCGCGAGACGAGAGCTAATGGCTAACTGCTAATTGCTAGCTGCTCGGTAGTACGTCACGGCAGGTTCTCCGGCGGAGCCGGAGCAAACGGGTGACGATAAGAGGAGATAAACGAAGATGAGTTTGACCGATCCGGTCGCAGATTTGCTGGCACGCATTCGCAATGCGATCCATGCACGGCACCAGAAGCTTGATGTTCCGGCTTCCAAGCTGAAGCTGGAAATTGCGCGCATCCTGAAAGAAGAAGGATATATCGCCAATTTCAAGCCGACAGAGGAAGAAGGCAGAAAGGTCCTGCGCATTTACCTGAAGTACGGGCAGGACAACAATGCCGCTATCGCCAACCTGCAGCGCATTTCGCGGCCCGGCTGCCGGGTGTACGTGGGACGCAATGACATTCCACGCGTGCTCGGCGGGCTGGGGATCAACATCCTCACCACGCCCAAGGGCGTGATGACAGGACGCCAGGCACGTAAACAGGGCCTAGGCGGCGAGATTCTGTGCGAGGTGTGGTGATTCGCACTTCGCGCGAATCACCAGCTACTAGCGGCTAGCCTCTAGCTGCTAGCAG
>JBAVUZ010000844.1:0-11150 GCA_049697035.1 Candidatus Angelobacter sp.
CCGTACCGCGCGCACTGTGACCGGCCGCGATAAGATCGCCATGTTCACCGGCGATTATCACGGCATTTTCGATGAAGTGCTGGCGCGGCCGCAAACCGTGAATGGTGTGTTGCGCTCTCGCCCGGTCGCGCCCGGCGTTCCGCAGTCGGCGGTCGAGAATGTTCTGGTCGTGGATTACGGCGATCCCGCGTCGCTCGAAATTCTGCGCGCGCATGCGCACGAATTGGCCGCCGTTCTGGTGGAGCCCGTCCAGAGCCGCCGGCCCAATTTGCTGCCCAAAGAATTTTTGCAGGAACTACGCACGCTCACGCAACAATCGGGCACGGTACTGGTGTTCGATGAAATCGTCACTGGCTTCCGCGTGCACCCGCGCGGCGCGCAGGGGTATTACGGTATCCAGGCCGATGTTGCCACCTACGGCAAAGTGATTGGTGGCGGCCTTCCCGTCGGCGTTATCGCCGGCAAGGCCAAATATATGGACGCGCTCGATGGCGGCCAATGGAATTACGGCGATGCGTCCGGCCCAGAAGCAGGCATGACATTCTTTGCCGGCACATTTGTTCGCCATCCACTGGCACTGGCTGCCTGTTGGGCCTGCTTGAATCATTTAAATGACAACAGCCCTGATTTGCAGCGGAATCTGAATCAAAAAACCCGGCAACTGGTGGAAGCGATGCTGGACTTTGCGCACCGTGCCGGAGCTCCAATTCAGGTTCCACACTTCGCTTCCTGGATGTGCTTCCAGTTCCCGCAAGACGTTCCCTATGCGAGCCTGTTTTGGGCATACATGCGTGCCAAAGGCATACACATGTGGGAAGGCCGGCCGAGCTTCCTCACCACGGCGCACACGGACGCCGACATCGAACTTGTATTGCAGGCCTTCAAGGAATCAATCACCGAGATGCAGCGCGGCGGATTTCTTCCCGGCGAGCCTCCGGCTGAGGCAGTTGCGCCAGCGGCAGGCGCGCGTCTCGGCAAGGATCGTGATGGTAAACCAGCGTGGTTCCTTCCAGATCCTGAACGGCCCGGTAAGTACTTGCAGATTGCTGAGGTCCGATGAGCGCGAACCCTGTGAACTCGTACATCCCGGTTGACTTTGACCCGTTCGGCGACGCCCCAGCGCAGGCTGTCCATTTCCCCATGACGGAGGCACAGCGTGAAGTCTGGGCGTCTGTTCAGATGGGCGCTGAAGCGTCCAATGCATATAACGTTTGTCATGCGTTTCGTCTTCGCGGCGCTTTTTCCACGGACGCAATGAAAGCCGCACTGCAACAGATGGTAGACCGGCACCAGGCACTGCGACTGGTTTGCGACCCCGATGGCGAAACCCAGCACGAACTCGCGTCTGCCACAATTCCCCTTACCACCGTCGATCTTTCGGCGATGACGGCTACGGAGCGCGAACGTGTAACCGCGCAATACGTTGATCAGGAAACCAATGTTCCTTTCGATCTGGAAAAAGGTCCCTTGTGCCGTGCAGTCATTCTGCGTGAAGACCGCCAAACGCATTTGATCATCTTCACCGCGCATCACATTGTGTGCGATGGCTGGTCGGGCGGCATCCTGGTTCTGGATCTGGGTGACTTGTATGAGGCCGAAAGCGTTGGTATGCGAGCATCATTGCCACCTGCACATTCATTTCAATCGTACGTGGAAGCACAGAACACGCCAGGCGAAATTCAAAAAACTCTTGCAGCAGAGCAATATTGGAAAGCGCAGTTTGCTACACCCATCGATCCTCTGGAGCTACCACTCGATTTCCTGCGCAAGCCTGTAAAATCCTATGCGGCAGAGCGCCAGCGCCGGATGGTTCCGGAAGCGCTCTATCGTGATATCTCCCGCGTGGCTGCGCGGAACGGTTGCACTGTTTACGCCATGCTCTTCGCCGCGATGCAGGTGCTGATTCACCGGCTGACGGGTCAGGACGATTTTGTTTTGGGTACTGTCGTGGCTGCCCAGGCATCTGAAGCGAACGCCGCCAGCATGGTGGGTCACGGCACCAACGTCTTGCCGGTCCGGGCAAACGTCAATCCCGAAGCAACATTTGAGGAGTATTTGAAGACGGCACGCCAGCGCTTGTTGGATGGGTTTGATCATCAATCGCTTTCGTTCGGCGCACTGGTGCGTTCTCTGAACCTGCCGCGCGATCCCAGCCGCACCCCTCTTGTCACCGCGACGTTCAATTATGACAACGTAACAGCGCCGTTCCATTTCCGCAGCGTGGAAGCAGAACTGCTGTCCTCTCCCAAGAAATTCGCTACGTTCGATCTGGAATTCAACATCCTGAAAACCGCCACCGCGGTATTCGCGGAATGCATTCACAGCACCGCCATTCTGCAACCAGCCACCGTCCAGCGCTGGCTGGAAAACTACGAAACTCTGTTGGCGGCCATTTGCGCAAATCCTGCACAAAAGATAGCTGACTTGCCTTTAATGACGCCGGAGCAGCAGCGCAAACTGCTTTCCCCGGCACCGGCAATCTGGCACATTGACGAATGTGTTCATGCCCGGTTCGAGCGCCAGGTGCAACGAACCCCAGACGCCATCGCCGTGACCAGTGACGATGTGTCATTGACCTATGCCGAACTCAATGGCCGCGCCAATGCCGTGGCCCAGCAACTCATCGCAATGGGTGCGGAACCAGACGTTCTGGTAGCTCTGTGCATGGAACGCAGTGTAAGCATGCTGGTGGGATTATTGGGAATATTGAAAGCCGGTGCGGCGTATTTGCCGGTTGATCTGCGCTACCCCGCGGACCGAGTGGCATTCATCCTGGAAGATGCCGGCGTTCCCTTGCTGATTACGCAACGTTATCTGGAAGCAACTTTGCCGAAACATCAGGCGAAGGTACTGTTTCTGGACGATGTAAGCGAAAGCAGGAACGAAAATATTGGCAACCGGGCCACACTCGACAATCTGGCTTACGTGATTTATACCTCGGGTTCTACAGGTAAGCCCAAGGGTGTGGAGATCCTCCACCGCAGCGTCACCAACGTGGTTCACAGTTTCCAGGAACTGCTGCACTGTGGAACTGACGACGTTCTGCTGGCCACCACCACGCTATCGTTTGACATCCACGTGCTGGAACTGTTCACGCCCATTCAAGCCGGATCCCGGCTGGTGATCGCTACTGATGAACAGGCGCAGGATCCCGCGCTTTTGATTCCATTGCTTGAGAGCAGCGGCGCCACCATCTATCAAGCTACGCCGGTCCGCTACCGCATGCTTCTCGATGCCGGCTGGAAGGGCATGCCGAACTTGCAGCTTTTGTGCGGCGGTGAGAAGTTGTCACGCGAACTGGCAGACCAGCTTCTGGAACGCTGCGCCACATTGTGGAACGTTTATGGGCCTACTGAAACCACCGTGTGGTCGTCGGCCGCACGGATTGAGGCCGATGGCCAGCCAATCACGATCGGGCAGCCCATCGCCAACACTACGTTGTATGTTCTCGATGCGCACATGAAGCCCACGGCGGTGGGTGCTCCGGGTGAGTTGTTCATTGGAGGCGATGGCGTAGCGCGGGGATATCTCAAGCGCCCGCAACTTACGCAGGAACGTTTTGTGCTGAATCCGTTTGGTGAAAGGCGCATTTACAAAACTGGCGATCGCGCACGCTACCGGGCTGACGGCCGCGTGGAAGTGCTGGGTCGCACTGACGATCAAGTGAAAGTTCGCGGTTTCCGCATTGAACTGGGAGAAATCGAGCACACGCTGCAAGCCATCCCGGACGTGTTGCGAGCCGCCGTGGTGGTGCACAGTGAAGGCGATGACCAGAACATCATCGCCTATCTGGTTCCGGTACCCGGAGTTCTTTTGACGCCTGCGGAATTGCGTGGCGCATTGCTGCAGACCCTGCCGGATTATATGGTTCCAGCCGCGTTCGTGCTGATCGACGCGTTGCCCACCACGCCCAACGGAAAGCTTGATCGCAAGGCACTACCGGCGCCAAGCTGGGCAGTCGCTCGCAAGACGCGCGACTCCGTACCGCCCGAGACTCCCACGCAGATCACACTGGCCAGGTTCTGGGAGTCGCTGCTGAAGGTTCAAAACGTAGGTATTCACGAGAGCTTTTTTGACCTCGGCGGACACTCGATTCTGGCCGCGAGACTGATGGCGCAGATCCGTTCCTCATTTGGTATCCAGCTCCCGCAGCACCACATTTTTCGCACTCCCACAATTTCCGGTTTGGCCTCAGTCATTGAGTCAAAATTGTGGACGGGGAGTGGACCGCAGGTGGCAGGCGCGACGGCAGCCTCCACACCACAGGTGGAAATTGAGATATGAGTACCTTCGAATTCCTACATAAGTTAAAGCAGTCCGGGGTGAAGGTATGGATGGAAGACGATCGGCTGCGCTGCACCGGGCCAGAGCAGATCCTGATGGGTGACGTGCGCGAACAATTGAGCGCGAGGAAACTGGAGATCATTGCTTTTTTGCGGTCAGCGGCAGGTTCAGAGGAGGGCAGTAGCACCTCTGTGGTGCCCATCCAGCCACTGGGCAGCCGGCGGCCTTTATTTGCGGTGCCAGGTCATAACGGCGATGTGTTTTGTTACGTTGATCTGGCACGTCACCTGGGAACGGACCAACCATTTTTTGCACTTCAGGCTCCAGGCATGGAACCTGGACAGGACCCCTTGACCAGCATCGACGCAATCGCCACCGTATTTGCCCGCGACATTGCCGCGGTGCAACCACAAGGGCCGTATCTGCTGGCCGGGTTTTGCGTGGGAGGAACGATTGCGTTCGAACTGGCCCAGCAACTCACAGCAAAAGGTCACCAGGTAAATTCTCTGATACTGTTTGGCTCCCCGTGTCCAACGGCGCTCGCCCTCCGTTACCGCAGTCAGGCTGCGCTCATGAATGCTGCTGGCCGCGTCATGCGGCATGGCTCCGCTCTGGGGCAGCGAAAGCCAAGTGAATGGTCGCAATACCTGCGCGAACGGGCCGCGGAGCGGCGGGCAGACCGCGAGCGGGAACGCCATGATCCGTTGCGCTTGCGCCTGGCCGAAACGACCGTGGAGGCCTTCAAAGCCTACCAGCCAAAAGCTGCCACTTTTCCGGTCCACATGCTCATACCAAACGACCAGCCGGACTCTCTTCTTGAAGACAGACCCTTGGATTGGAATCTGTTCGCAAAAGATTTTACCGTGCACCTGGGCCCCGCGGACGGAGACATGAACACCATGCTGCTCGAACCTCATATTTCCCTGTTCGCTAAGTTGTTGAGAAAAAAACTGCTGGATACAGATCCACCCCAGACGGCGCTCAACGCCGCTGGCTTCTAAGGTGAGCGACGTGACGCTGGTCACATCCCGCGGCGGCATTGCGGAGAATGATCGTGATGGAGCTTCTTCCGCAGCCTTTGGGGAATGCCGATAAACGGAAATGGTGGTCAATATGTTATCCAGCGTGAGTACACGTCTGATCCAGATAAAGCGAATTGCCGTCCTGACAGATTTGGGAAACGATTCAGAAAAAATGATGCGTTACGCCGCTTCATTGGCTCGGTGGTACGGATCGGAGTTGTTGCTTTTCCATGCCTACCCTCCAGAGTTTTATGCGGCTATGCCGCCGGAGCCGCTTCCCATGTGGCCCGCAAGCGGGTTGTCTCCCAGGGAAGATGCTGAAGTAAAAATCAAGGCCCTTACTGACAAGTTAAACCTCAAGGACCTTACGCCAAAGGTCTTGATTCGCGAAACAAGCGTCGCTCATATTCTGGAGGAGATGGATGAATATCACCCAAGCCTGGTAGTGCTGGCTACGCACGGCCGCAAGGGCATTGAAAAATGTTTTGTAGGCTCAGTTGCTGAAGAAGTATTCAGAAGAGTGCATTGGCCAGTGCTGATCCTTGGCCCCGATTGTGTGCCCCCGGAGTCGGCGCTGCAGACACAATTTGAGCGCGTTCTCTATGCCACAGACCTCTCGGCGGTTTCTTTGACGGCGTTGCATTATGCGTCTGGGATTTCTCACGATCACGAGGCGCAGCTCATTGCTCTTTATGTTGAGCCCGATGCAAGGCAAGGGTTCTCTTTCGATCAGGTGATTGCGCAGCAACGACTGGAAGATTGGCTGCAGGACAACATTGACGGCATGTCTGAAGCATTGGCCGGCGTGCATTGCATGGTCGATTTCGGCAAGCCGGAAGCCAAGATAACCGAAGTCGCTGTGCGGCACCAAGCTGATCTTGTAGTCGTGGGCGCTCGCGGATTGGGAGCCATTTCCGGAGCGGCCAGCCATTTCATTGGCGGTACCGCTTATGAAGTCAGTTGCGCCTCGAGATGCCCGGTCCTGATTGTGCCGCAACCGCGCTAGCTCTTGCCGCACAGAGATAGCTGCAAGAAGATGTCCTACGAGTCGATCACTAAAGTGCGTAGCAGGTGCGGGCGCATCTGACGTCCAGGAGAGAATGAAACTGCGGCTTTTGATTTATGCGGTACCAGAACGCCGGCTTTCGATAACCGCATGTTCCACCGGCATTGCACTCTTCCCCTCAAAGTAGGCGTCCAAAACGTATTGCGACAACATTCGCTGCGTATTGAAGAATGAGCCATTCAGCGCTATCGAGAGACGCATCATTTCAGCGTAGGCATCCGGGCGGCCATAAAACAACGGCACAATGATTTTTTCCAGTTTGTGATAAAGAGCGGCAATCTCATCCGCCTCAGTTTCCGGAATTTCTTCGCGCCCAATGTCCCAGCCAGTAGCGCCTTCAACGTGTCCTTCAAGCCACCATCCATCCGGGACGCTAAAACTTGGCACGCCGTTCAACGCAGCTTTCATGCCGCTGGTTCCGGAAGCCTCATGCGGCCGCTCAGGAGTATTGATCCATAGATCTACACCGCTTGTAATGAGCGAGGCCCAGCGCATGTCATAGTTCTCCACGTAAACGGAAGGGATCGTTTCTTTCAGCGCTGCCATCGCCGCAAACACATGCCGAATCTGCTCCTTTCCCGCTTCGTCCTGCGGATGCGCCTTGCCGCCATAAATAATCTGCAATGGTCCCACGTTGCGGGCAATCGATCTGAGACGCTCCAGGTCAGAGAACAAGAGATCTGCGCGTTTGTAAGCGGTGGCCCGCCGCGCAAACCCCAGAGTCAATACATTCGCGTCAAGTGGGACACCGGTTGCGCGCGCTACCTCTGCAATCAGCGCACTCTTGGCTAGTACGTGAGCGTCACGGATTTCCTTTAGCGGAATGCCGATTGCGTATCGGAAATAGAGATTGTCGCGCCGCCATTCCGGAATGTGGCGATCATAAAGTTCCTGAAAGGGCGGCGATGCCCACGTTCCGGCATGCACGCCATTGGTAATTGCGCGGATTGAATATTCGGGAAACATGCCGCGCGACACTTCACCATGCTGCATGGCTACACCATTGATGTAATGAGAAAAACGCAACGCCAAGTCAGTCATGTTGAGAACTTTTCCGCCCAAACAGCCAGTGCGTTGCAGGGCGGCCGTGCGCTCGTCACCAAGGACGCGGCGCACAAGGCCATTAGAGAATTGGTCGTGCCCAGCAGGAACTGGAGTGTGCGTGGTGAAAACACATTTCTTGCGCACAAAGGCAATCTCTTCTTCAGAACTCTCTGCCAGGGAGCGTCCTGCCACATGCTCTTCCAGCAGCGCAAGCGCCAAAAGCGCCGGATGCCCCTCATTCATGTGGTATGTCATCAGGTGGTGATGCCCTAACTGGCGCAACATTGCGATTCCGCCAATGCCAAGAACAACTTCCTGGCAAAGTCGATAGTATTCATCGCCGCCATACAGGTGGTCCGTCAGAGTTTGAAAAAACGGAGGATTTTCCGGCAGCGCTGTATCCAGAAGATAGACAGGCACAGTGTGTCCGCTATAACCGCGGACCGTATATTGCCAAGCCCGTATTGCGATCGTATGGCCTTCAATGACAATAGAGGCCCGCGCGTCAAGCGGCTGGAGGACTTTTTCAGGTCGCCAGATTGACGGCGTCTCAGACTGATTTCCCCGCGCATCCAGATGCTGCTCAAAGTAGCCTTTGCGATGCAGCAGCGTAATATCCGCCATCGGCAATCCCATATCAGCCGCGGAACGCAGCGTGTCACCAGCCAGAATTCCCAACCCACCCGCATAGGTGGGCAAGCTTGCCTCCAATGCGATTTCCATGGAAAAGTATGCCGCCCCGATTGGATGAAAATTCATTTTGGACTATGCACCTGCCATTTTCCGGGCTTGATCTGTATTCGCTCTGCGTCACACAAAGGACAGTTCAGGCGCGAGCACCGACACCTTAAACATGGGGCTGATGCATAGTAATGTTTGTGACATCTGTCACCGATGCGGTTTTGCCTGAGATGTAGGTTGTCCATACAGCCCACAAGATTGTGGGCCGCGATTAAGAACTTACTGCAACGTGAATAATATCGGTGGCCACAGGATCCCTCCTATAGCCACCTGCCTGCATTTTAGTGCTTAAGCTGCCTTGCCCTTTGATGATGCGACCGGTGCTTTGTTTACGCCTATCGTGATCTGCTTAGGCTTGAATTCTTCCCGCTTGGCGAGAGTAATATTCAACAAGCCATTCTCAAAAGTGGCATTTACCTTCTCTGCATCCACGGTGGCGGGCAGAGTGAAGGAACGGGTAAATTTCCCGTAGCGCCGTTCAATCCTGTGGAAGTTTTCCTTCTTTTCTTCCTCCTTGAACTTGCGTTCACCAGCGATGGTGAGTACATTGTTCTCAAGAGTGATGTTCAGATCTTCCTGCTTCACGCCTGGGATCTCCGCCTGCAGCGTGATGTTGTGGTCATCTTCAGAAATGTCTACTGGTGGCAGAAAACTCTCCGGCGCCAGCTGTTGCTCAAGTCCAAAGTTTTCAAGGCCGCCAAATGGCTGACTAAAGAGCTGGTTCATACGGTCTTGCAGTGAAGTCAACTCAAAAAATGGGTTTCTGCGAATGATATTTGACATGATGGTATCTCCTTTTCTAAAAACGGTTTCATTGCGGTTGCGGAAAACGTCTAATAACAACGCTGCTTTATATAACTTTAAAGGCTGGAACGCCGGGGTACTGTGATAAGGATCACGGAAGATTGTGATTCAATTGTGCAGGTTTAATAGTAATAAGGTGAACCCTCCCCTGCGAAGCCGCACTTATGCGGCTTCCGGGAAGAGCGATTCAGGACCGCAAGGAGAACCTGCAGCTTAAGCGGCTTTATCAGCTTCCACGTTGACGCGATCAGCAATGGACGTGAGCAGATGATCAGCGTGTCCTTCTTCTTTGATTGTCTGGTCCAACAGAGCGGCTTGCCCTTGCCGGCCAAGAATCTGAGCCCAGCGGCGGACCGCGCCATACGATGCTATTTCATAATGCTCCACGCGCTGCGCGGCAGCAATCAGTGCAACGTCGCGGACCGTCAAGTCTGTCGCGTCCTTTATCATGTCCTCGGCTTCTGTCACCAGGGCGGACAATACCTTGCATTTAATCGCGTCAACTTCCCGATTCTCTTGTCTCAGAATATCCTGTAACCGGGTCACGTGAACGCGCGTTTCCTGAAGATGAGATTGAAACGCTTGTATCAGTTGAGGATCGGTTGCTTTTTCGATCATGGCAGGTAATGCGTCAACAATCTGTTGTTCGGTGGAAAGCAACATGCGTAGCTGGTTGTGATAAAGATCTCTCAGGGAATCAAGATTGGCAGAGAATAGTTTCATGTTTCGCTCCTTTTTTGAATAATTTTCAGTCACTCACGTCGGCCGTCATGCAGCACGTTCCAGTTGTTCAGCCGGATCCAGTTTTACTTTTATCCAGCCGCGTTCATGCCTATTAAAAGCGTGATAGGCATCAATCGCTGAGCTGATAGGTTCAATCTGCGTAAGAAATTGCTCGGGATGAATCACGCCGCTTCTTACCAGTTCGATCATCTCCGGCATGTAGCGGCGATGGTTGCAGTTTCCGGCCTTCAGCGTCAGGTTCTTATCCATGATTTGTTCAATGGGAAAGTCCTGAAGAGGCGCAGGATAAACGCCGATCACGGAAACAGTGCCGGCTTTGGCTACCGATTCGATTGCCCATTTCAATGCCTGACTGGGCGCGCCACCGGGCTGGAAGTCTTTCCCCTTCGGCGTTCCCTCTTCGGCAATCTTCTTCAGCTCCTGCTTAAATTCTTTTTGGGCCTTCTTGTCGGCCGCTGGTCCCTTTGTAGCCGTTGCCGCATCGACACCAACCGCATCAATCACGCGGTCTGGGCCAGAACCATTTGTTGCTTCTCAGCGCTTCGATGGGATTTTCTTTCTGAAAGTTAATGACTTCAGCGCCATGTGCCCGTGCCATTTCCAGCCGCGACTCCACACTATCGATGGCGAAGACGCGGCCGGCGCCCAGATGTTGTGCGCAGGCAATAGCAAATAGCCCAACCGGGCCACAGCCAAAAATCGCCACAATGTTAGAGGGCTTTATTTCCGTCATCACCGCTGCCATGTAAGAAGTCGGAAGGATGTCAGACATCAGGATGGCTTGATCGTCAGAGATCTCTTCTGGCAGTTTTACCAGCACCGCTCCCGCGAAAGGTATGCGCGCGTATTCAGCCTGCAATCCATCCAGACCGCCGGCTTCATCCGGGCCGCCAAAGAAGACAGTGCCGGCATCCGGACCGTTGGGGTTAGCGACGGTGCATTGCGAGTGATAGCCTGCCCGGCAATACACGCAGCTTCCGCAGCCGACGGTTGAGGGCACAACCACGCGATCGCCTTTGCGCAAGTTGCGGACTGACTTGCCCACCTCTTCCACAATGCCTACTGCTTCATGCCCCAGGATTCGGCCCTCTTTCATACCCGGTGCCGTTCCGCGAATGAAATGCAGATCAGTGCCGCATATCGCGCTGGATGTAATACGAATGATCGCGTCGGATGTTTTCTGCAACTCTGGCTCCGGAACAGTTTGCAGCGAAACTTTGCCAACGCCACCAAAAACAACAGCTTTCATAAAATTATTTCCTCCAAGCACGTACGGAGTTCTCAAACGGTATTCAGGCTTTGTGACCTTGCTCAGTGGCTTCCGCCTAAAAGCTCCAGATTGGTTGTGGATGTAAGAGTCCTGCGTCTCCGTTGTTGCCGGAAGCGGATGCAGGAGCTAAAGCGCTTAACTGTGAGAATGTCGAAAAAACTATTGGGTTGCCGCG
>JBAVUZ010000845.1:0-1668 GCA_049697035.1 Candidatus Angelobacter sp.
CACTCACACGGCCGAAGCCCCCGGGCCGAAGCACAGCGCCGGGATTGGGGAATTGGGCTTCGACGAGGATGGCTCCCGTCCTCACGTCTACCTCACGATTGACGGCATAAATGCGGCCTTTTTGCGAATATGTCGAGCCATCCGCCAACGTCAGTTCAAATACAAGCTTGCTCAAGGCTTCCTCGGTCTTGTCGGCTCCGGGAGCCGTCGCTCGAACCTTCAGGTATTCTTGCTCGCTGGCGTTAAAATCGGCCAGGATCGGGTCGAGAGTGGAAACGGTTGTTAAGGCAGGACTCGCTGGGCCGACAAGATCGCCCACCTGGGCATTGGCAATACCCGCCACGCCGGTGACCGGTGAAGTAATTCGAGTGAAGCCAAGATTCAGTTTGGCGGTGTCCACTGCGGCACGAGCCGCTTCGATGGCCGCTTGATTCGCTTCCACTTGTGCTTTCGCGCCGAGGTTGGCCTGGACTGCGTCATCCAATTCTTGCTGGCTGATCGCGCTTTCTTTGGCCAGAGGCGTGTAGCGCGTCACGTCGAGTTGAGTCTTGCCAAATTGCGCCTGGGCGCGCAGGAGATTTCCGTTTGCCTGGTCCAGCTGTGCCTGAGCCTGGTCGAGGGCTGCCTGAAACGGCCGTGGATCAATCTGAAAGAGAAGCGCGCTTTTCTGGACATACGCGCCATTGGTGTAGGTCTGCTTGAGAAGATAGCCCGCCACCTGAGCGCGAATCTGGGCGTTGACGATTCCGTTGAGAGTGGCTACCCAATC
This sequence comes from Candidatus Angelobacter sp., assembly GCA_049697035.1. Lineage (GTDB taxonomy): Bacteria > Acidobacteriota > Terriglobia > Terriglobales > Acidobacteriaceae > Angelobacter. Next base: position 770 of record JBAVUZ010000845.1, read on the forward strand.
TTTCGTAACCGGGACATCTCGCTGCACAACTTGAACGACTACAACATCAGGGGGGGCCAGCGCAGCCGCCTCTTTCTTTTCGCACCCAGCTAGCAGGATCGTGCACGCCGCGAGAAGCATGATCGCAAATTGCTGATGCTTCCTTCGCCAGGTCCATGGACGGGGAGACGCGCACGTCCTCACGCGGCTAAAACTGCCATGTTGAAAAATGAAATCTTCCATCGTTAGCCTTTGTGAAACCAAATATATCGTTTGTTCAGACCCGGACCCGTTGGCTCAAAACATGAGAGTGCTCATCCCCAGACGCAATCCAGACACCCTAAACTCAAGTAGACTCGCGAAAGCCTGATCATTATGGAGCCGTCGTCAAAAGCCGGATACTGACAAAACTTACAGTGGAAGACAACTCCAAAAAGTTGAATGGCCAGCGGCACGAATGAAGTTATGCAGACTAAAAAACAAATTAAGATCAGGCTGCACAAAAACTTTGCCACTTGCACAAAAAGATGAGTTTTCTCATGGTTTATGTGCAAAGCCCCTGTCACGGCAGAAGTCGCGGGTTCAAGCACGGTCGTCCCCGCCATTCATCCCGCGTGATGTCACAAGCGATTGAGGCGACGCCCTCCCTGATACTTGCACCGCCGCGAGTATCGCGGGGCCAGGCGAAATCGAAGCTTTAGACTCATGGGCCATGGACACGAACTCCCAGCCAGCGAGTGACTCGCGGGACACCTCAGCAAAGACACGATTTCAGCATCTCAAGGCCGCGTGTACCAGAAGCATACTATCGGGATTAGAAACCGCGGAACATCCGCAAGCCCGGAATGGACCCGGTAAGCCCTGTTAACACCTTGGGATACGAGCATGCCCGACTAGTCAAAAATATTGCACATCGCAGC
>JBAVUZ010000846.1:0-4542 GCA_049697035.1 Candidatus Angelobacter sp.
GTCAGGGTCCGGCACCTGTGGGCCCAAAATGCGGGGATTGCACATGCTCGTCGGGCCAGACTTGCAGCACATTCGGTTGCGGGTTCTTGTACGTCAAGACGTGCTGCGCCTGTACAAATGCTTCTTAGTGCAGTAAACAGTCCCTCTTTCAATCACGTTTCGCTTGGGAGAGGGACTTTCCAATGCGAATTACCGTGATTTGGAAAAATTATGATGCAAGCTCGCTATCCCGTAAGGGCCAGAATATTCATCAAACAGCACTTTGCAATCAATGGTCGAGGGCCAGCAAGTTGACCGCTTGTTTTTGATTCCCTATGATTTGTGACTGGCCGTTAAGAAATATCGGGCAGTTCTTAAAAAACCGGAAGTGATCTGCCGAATGGACCGATCAAGAATGCTTGTATTAAATGATTTTAGACAGGCAGTGCGCCCGCTTTTCAAGCGCCCCTGGCAGTCCGTCGTGATTTTTTTGATTCTGACGGTTGGGATCGGCATGGGCAGCGCGTTTTATTCGGCGGCTGAGGCGATGTTCTTGCGGCCCCTGCCGTTTGATCGCGAGAATCGGCTGGTGAGTATCGAGGAGATATTGAAGACTGGAAACAAACTCATGGACTCGGCCCCGGATCTTGACGACGTGCGCGAACAGAGCCGGATGCTGGTTGGCGTGGCGGCATATCAGGGGACACGGGGCACCATCCTGGTAAATGGAGCCCCAGAATATGCTGAAGGGATGACGGTGGATCGCCATTTCTTCCCGCTGCTCGGCGTTTCCCCAAGAATAGGGCGCGGCTTCACGGCCGAGGACCAGCAGGACGGCGCGCCACTTTCGATTATTCTTAGCTATAGATACTGGCAGCGCCGATTCGCGGGCGATCAAACGGTTCTGGGAAAAAACATCATACTGGATAAAGGGCCGTGTACAGTGATTGGGGTCATGCCGCGATCATTCAGCTTTCCTTTTTTGGATCAGATGGAGGTGGATTTCTGGCTGCCTTTGCGCACTCAATATATGGGCCGCTACGAACACGACAAATATGGAATCGCCCGGCTCAAAGACGGAGTAAGCCTGCAGCAGGCCCAAGCCGAGGCAGCTCTGATCGCTCTCCGCATTGACAAGGCACGTCCAGAAGACGATTTTTCCTTCCATCTGCGCATCTATCGCGGGGTGATCGTGGAAGAGTTGCGCCCTCTGCTGTTGATTCTTGGGGGGATCATGGTATGCCTCCTGCTGGTCGTATGCATAAACGTTGCCAGCCTGCTACTGGTGGAGGCAGTGAGGTGCCGCAAGGAGGTGGAGATACGGTTTGCGCTCGGAGGGACGCGCTGGAAGATTGCCCGCTTGTTTTTGCTGCGCGCCTTGGTGTTGGCGTTTGCCGGAGGGATAGCAGGCGCGGGACTGGCCGGAGGACTGATTGTTCTGCTCAGAAACCTTCTTCCCGCGGGATTTCCAGGAGTGGACCAGATCACACTGAACATCTCGCTGCTTGGTTTCACCATCCTTGTTTCCCTGGGCACAGGAATATTTTTTGGACTGTGGCCCGCTCTCGCGGCAACGCGAAAACTGCACAAACTTTCGCTCAACCAAGCCAGCCAGGCTGCGCAGCAGTCGGTCAGAGGACGCTCCATGCAACGATCTCGCAGGCGTCTTGTGGTGCTGCAACTGGCATTTTCCTCGGGATTTTTGGTGGTGATGGCCCTGCTGGCGATCAGTTTTTATCATTTGCTGAACGTGGACCTAGGCATTCGGCTGGATCACAGACTGCTCGTTTCGGTTACACCCACCGACCCCGGCCTGAAAACGGAGGGCGTATTGCAGCAGTTTTATTCGCACATCAGGGAACAACTGCTTGCCATACCTGGCGTGGACGCCGTCACGGTATCTTCGGATGCGCCGCTTACCGCGCACGGAGAAAGGGATTTTCGCATGAAGGGTATGCCGGCACCGAAGGATTCAAGGGAATGGATGGCCGACGTGGAAACGGTTGGCGCGAACTATTTTGAAGAATTGGGGATGGCCGTGCTCAAGGGCCGCTCTTTTACCGATGAAGATCGCCACGGCGGAACGCCGGTTGCGATAGTGAACGAAGCATTTGCAAAACGTTTCTTCGGGAAAGTTTCTCCCTTGGGAAAGCAAATCTGCATCCCTACCGGCGACTGCCCCTGGCGGGAAATTGTCGGCATCGTCGCTGACGCACGCGACAGCCGGATCGATGGTCCGTTCGAACCTGCCTATTTTGTTCCATTTTGGCAGGCACAGCCGGGGTTTCTGAGTGAAGCTGCTTTTACTGTGCACACACCCCTGGCTCCCGCATCAGTTTTGGAATCGATTCGGAAAGAAGTACTGTTGGAGTCAGTGTCGAGGGCGGGGGTAGCCGGTCCCGTCACGATGGAAGAAATGCGTTCGAGACAGTTGGCATGGCCACGCGATCGCATGTGGTTTCTTTCTGTCAGTACTCTTTTGGCGTTATTCCTAGCCTCCATGGGTGTGTACGGTGTGATTGCCGGAGATGTCGAGCAGCGCAGGCGCGAGATTGGCATCCGGACGGCTCTGGGGGCCTCGCCGCAAAACATTGCAGCGCTCTTTCAACGACAGATGTTTTTTATGCTGATTCCCGGTCTTGTAATCGGTTTGACCGGGGCTGCCTTGATTGTGCGTTCTACCACCAGCATGCTTTTCGGAACAACTCCCATTGACCCAGTGGCGTATTTTGGAGCAGCACTAGTACTGTCTGTCGTGGCTGCAATGTCCACGGCCTTGCCGGTCCGCCGCGCTTTACGCGAATCTACGGCTGAAGTGTTGCGGGCGGAATAGAGGCCATAGTAAGAGTCCGCACGCGAGGTCATCGGCAAAGCCGCCACGCGATAGCTCCCTGAGGGTCGACAATCCGTAGGTTGGGAACCAAGGCGTTCGATTTTCCTCTTGTGGTAGATTATCTATGGGAGTGTAACCACCTGCCTGCCAAAACGAGGAGCCGCTGCACTGCAAGAAGAAGTACTGCAAGGGACGCCGGACCTGTTGCGGGAGCGAGGGGTCAAGCGAAGCGGGAGAGTGTGGAAGAGCCTACGCACATCGTGTCCACCTGGCTCGGTTGAAGTGCTTGAGTCCGAAGCGTCGAGGGGGGATGGACTTGCTGTTGGATCGGAGGGGGAAATGATCGCCGCCGTGGCTGTGGGAAAGTGGGAATCCCGCGCTGTGGGCGGGATTTCCAAGCGTAGTGGGAAATCCGCTTTCGGTTTTCCACGGAGCGTCTTTTCCACAATCTTTTTCGCCCGCGAAGTGTTCCGCCTGCAATGCGCGTGCCCTGATTGCTGCCCGTTACTTCGATTTGGTGCGTGAGATGAAAGACAACGCCTACAACCATCGCTTGCGTCTGGTCGAAAGCGCCAAAGAGCGCGGCATCAAGCCCACCGCGCGGCTCTTTGCCACCACCGTCCCTACGGTCCGCAAGTGGTTGCGCCGCTTTCAGCAAAGAGATAACCGCCAAGCCCGCAGCCGGGCCGATGGATTTATGGCCGCGGGACGGGTGCGACTGCGCTATTTTTGCGCGGTCGTGGCGACCAGATGGCTGTCGGTTTGTTCTTGGTCGGCCAAATCGCCGGCCGGCGAAATGTATTCTGGCAGGATTTCACGAAGCTTCGACCGCACGGGCTCCTCGCCATTAGCGGTCAGAGAGGCGCGCAGCTCTTCCAGGCGGCGCGCCAACAGCGACCATTCCCGGCGCTTGCCGCGCACTCGCTTGATCTTTGGCCGATCCGTCGGAACGATTTCCTCCGCGTCGGAACACATTTCTTCATACAGCTTTTCACCGGGCCGCAAACCCGTGAAGCGGATGCTGACTTGATTTTCCGTTTTCCCTGACAATTGAATCAGCGTCCTGGCCAACCGGACGATGGAAATCTGCTTCCCCATTTCGAGCACGAGAATGTCTCCGTGCTCGCCAACCGTGGACGCCTCGAGCACGAGCGCGACCGCCTCGCGGGTGGTCATGAAGTATCGCTTGATTTCAGGATGAGTGATTGTGAGGGGACGATTGTTTTCCAGTTGCTGCTGGAGCAACGGAACCACGCTCCCATTTGATCCCAGAACATTGCCAAAGCGCACGGAAATACAACGCATCGCGCTCCGGCTCCGGCAGCTCAGAATCAGTTCGCCCACGCGCTTTGTCGCCCCCATGACGCTGGTTGGATTTACCGCTTTATCGGATGAAATCAGGATGAAGCTTTCGCATCCGCAATCTTCCGCAGTTTCGAGCAAATTGATCAGACCGAATACGTTGTTCTTTACCGCCTCCTGAACATTCTCTTCCATCATGGGAACGTGTTTATAAGCTGCCGCGTGAAAGACGATGCTCGGGCCGTGCTGCTGGAATAAGCGCCGCATGCGCATCTCGTCGCTGATATCGGCAACGCAAAATGCGGAAGAGCGTTGCTCTCGGTCTTCAGCAAACGCCTGCTGCAAGTAAAAAAGTCCCGTTTCGTTTTGATCGACGCACACAAGCCGCCGCGGATCGTATCGCATGATCTGGCTGCATAGCTCAGAGC
>JBAVUZ010000847.1:0-1715 GCA_049697035.1 Candidatus Angelobacter sp.
TTGATTGGCGACCTGCTCAAACCCAAGAGTTTCGCTGGATTGTTCGGGGCCGCACCGTCGGTGGCGCTTGCCACATTGGGTCTCACCGTCGCAAGTGAGGGAGCGCGATACGCTGGGAGTGAAGCCCGCTCCATGATGGCCGGGTCCATAGCGTTTTTTGTCTACGCTTCTTTCGTCAGTTGGATCATGATGCGCCGCAAACCCAAAGCACTCTGGATGACAATAGGCTCTGTGCCCATTTGGCTGTGTGTGGCGTTTGGGCTGTGGTATCTGTGGCTGGAGTAGACATGCAGATCAAAGTCGATGTTTCTGCCCTAAAACGAACAAAATGGCACGAGTATGTCGTTCGCTTTGCTTTTGGTGGATTGATTACAGCGGTGGCAGGAGTCATCGCCAAGGAATACGGAGCGGGCATAGGCGGCCTGTTCCTGGCATTCCCGGCTATCTTTCCGGCAGGCGCGACTTTGATAGAGAAACACGAAATAGAAAAGAAGAAGGAACACGGACTGGAAGGAACCGGGCGCGGCAGAGAAGCAGTGAGTGTGGATGCGGCAGGGGCCGCGATGGGAAGCATCGGGCTTCTTATTTTTGCACTCTTGGTTTGGAGGTCCATTCCCAACCATAAGGCTTGGCTTGTGCTTGCCGGCGCGACAGTAACTTGGTTCGCGGTTTCGGTACTGTTATGGAGACTTCGAAAGCGATCCTAGCCACGAGTCTTCAGGCACAAAATCATCCAGTCTCAACCGTCATTGAGCGAAGTTGCGCTGTGCTGACTTTGGCGCTCATTCTTTGCCCTCTAGAGTCTGCGCGTTCAAACTAGGCAGAATTTCCACGGTTCTCAGTCCATCTACCGAGCATCCAACCAGTCTGATTGAACATTTGCCGAGGATGTCGGCCGACTTCTGAACTCGGTGGGAAAGCAGTTGCAATTCCTTCTCTCCCTGCTAGAATTTCGCGGCCTCGTGCACACGCTCCTGAGGCTGCCTCATGATGGACAAATCGACTCTAACCGCGCTCCCTGAATGCGCTATATGCCTCCTGCCCTGTCCGCTCGAAACTTGCAAGACAGACGCCCAAGGAAGAGCGGTTCACCAAGAATGCCTCGTCGCTAGAACGCTGGGTGTGCCCCTTCACGAGGAGTGATTCATGGGGAGTGGCGTTGCTCAAGAAACCCAACGAATGCAGGGCTTTTCGCCCGCGACAGACCGGCAGGCGAGCAGACATCCCTCCGACATTTCCCATGAGGTGCGGTGTCTTGTAAAACCTGAACGATTCGCCGACAAACGTAGGCGGGGTTCTGGGAAGGCCGTCAGGCTCGCCATGTCGCAGTCTCCACAGTGAGCCGTTCAATGAGATCGCGACGAACAGAATAGCCTAGCCCAGGGCACTGGGGAACCCGTATCGTGCCGCTCGGCGTGACTTGAACTTCGGGTTCAATGATGTCCTCATCCCAGTAACGCTTGCTGGCAGAGAGATCGCCGGGCAGCACGAAACCCGGCAAGGTCGACATCGCAATGTTGTGTACGCGGCCAATCCCCGACTCGAGCATTCCGCCGCACCATACTGGAATCCCGCGCTGGCGGCACACATCGTGTACGCGCTTGGCTTCTGAGTGACCTCCAACGCGCCCGAGTTTCAGGTTGATCACCTTGCACGCTCCTAGTTCGATGGCTGCGAATGCATGGCGTGCGTTGTGGATGCACTCATCCAGGCAT
>JBAVUZ010000848.1:0-1970 GCA_049697035.1 Candidatus Angelobacter sp.
GTTCATCCCGGTGCCAGGCGCAGGTGCAAGTGGCCCGTTCTGTTTCATCAACGGACGGGAACATATGGTAGTACATCGCAATCACCATCGGGACAAATACGACCGAGTTGTAGAACAGGTGAAGCTCAACCCTGGGAACGATCAGTTGCAGAACGCTGCACGGGACCGGTCTTCCCCAGAAATTGTGATGTGTTGTCGCTTGGTAGATCAGAAGGAAGTGCTCGATGTGGTGCCAGAACTGAATCCAGAACGCCACCATCCACCACGTGTACGAGACTCCCGTAAATCCTTTGCGCAGGAACCAGATGCCAATCAGCATCACCAGAGCATAGCCGTAGTGGAGCGATTCTGACTTGATCAACCACGGGTACCAAAGACCGAGAAGTCCGAGCGCTCTCGGGCGCGGCCAGCCCATCACATAGATCTGATAAGCCTGCACGAGGTGTTCTGCCCAGTGAGCGAGCACGATAAACATGAACCCTTGAAGCGCGCGTTCGTGCCACCTGGAATTGAGTTTTTGTAGAAGGCTCTGACCGCTGTCCGAGGCTGCGGCGGCGTGTGGCATAGTGCGACTAGCTGTCATAGGAATCCCACCCCCATTTGTGGGACTTGCTCAAACGATCAAACGAAGGACAGGATGATCCCACGCTAGAGGGCGAGGTTCAATAGTAGATTTAAGTTAGGTAAGGCAGAATTCTCCGCGCATCTCGTCGACGTCCGATGACGCTCCCGTGCCTCTAGCAGTTTTGAAGTATTGCCCCCTGAATCGTTTGCCGTTATCGTTTGCAGCCGAAATTCTGATCGTGGCTTTTACGGCAGAGCAGAGACCCTCCGGTTTGTAGTTCAGGGCTGGACCTCGCGGGATCCAGGGACGACACCATGCATGATTAGTCTAAAAGGATTTCACCGGCTGTAAGACTGTCGCCTGTCAAAATCATCGACGCCCAGCCGGGAAGATCGACTTATGAAGAACCACGAGAAAGACGTTGCCCGGATTTCAGGCGGCGAACACGATGCTCAGCCTGCAAAAACGGCCACGAAAATCAGGATCATCGAAGACGCGGAAGCCACCGGGGAGACGGCGGCGGCCTACGACTTCTGGCGAGCCGGGTCGGGCAGGCAGCAAGTTCCAGGGATCATCAAATGCTTCGGATCCCGGCCTGACTTTCTCCGCCGCATCATCGATCTGGGCAACACTATCCATTTCTCGGAAGGCCATCTCTCGCGCCGACACAAAGAGATGATCGCCAGCTACGTCTCTTATCTGAACCGGTGTCCGTATTGACTGGACAGTCATGCCTACTTCCTGCGGGTTCAGGGAGCATCCGATCAATGTGTGAAGGCAATTGTTGAAGGCAGGCTCGACGAAGCCGATCTCACACCCGCGGAGCGTGCACTATTGGCATATGTGGAATTGATCACCCATGCTGCCTACCGTTCCACTTCCGAAGATGTCGAAAAATTGCGAGGCGCCGGCTGGAAGGAAGAGCAGATTTCCGAGGCCGTATACATCGCCGCCCTGTTCGCCTTTTTCAATCGTGTTGCTGACGCATTCGGCGTTCCTTCTCAGGACTACTTGGCAACAGGGAAGTTGACACCGTGAGGCGCGCTTATAGGGTCTGCACCGCGAAAGAATCCGAATAGCGGGGAAGCAGAAGGTTTGTCGCGGCTGCAAGTGCTAGTGCTATTGCCAGCAAAACCAACAAAGACGAATAGGAGCCCGTCGCGTCAAACGCTCGTCCCAGGATTACGGGACCAATCGCTCCTGCGGCGGCATAGAAGGTCCAGGTAAGTCCGTACAGAGTGGAAAAAGAGCGTAACCCAAAATAACGCGTCAGCAGGTACGGTGTAATCGCGGCTTCGCCTCCGGCTCCGACGCCAATGAGCGCCGCAGCAAGACAGCCGGAGGGAAACGTATTTGCCCGCGCGAGAAGAAAAATGCCCAGCGCCGTAATCAGATTGATTGCAAG